>JABMRB010000487.1 GCA_013202865.1 Candidatus Nealsoniibacteriota bacterium
ACATGCACGTCATAAACCCGGCCACGATTATCACGATATCCGACTCCTGCATACTGCCGGTCCAGGCAAAACTCAACACACTCTTAGCCACGCCCGCCGCGATCATCAGACCTGAAATCGGCAGGAAGACCTTCAACGGGCGGAAATACAACACCATCCGCAGCACGGTGCTCAGGTACGAAAGCGTGTCCTTGATCGGGTGGAACTTGCTGCGGCCGATCCGTGGACGGTACGTCGTGGGTACGTATTTCACCGCGTAGCCGTTGGTCAGGAACGCTAGCGTCATGGTGGTCACGCAACTGAACCCGTCGGGCACGACCCAGAGCCAGCGGAGCATCTCCTCGCGCTTGAATGCCTTCAGCCCGGTGTTCAGATCGGGGATGTGATGGCCCGTCAGATAGCAGGCCAGCTTGCGGATCAGCCATTTGGCCGGGCGACGCAGCCACGGCATGGTGCCCTGCTCGCTGGTTCGGGCGCCGTTGACTTGGTCGTAGGCCGGGAAATGGGCCAGCAGTTCGGGGATCGACTCGGGCGAGTAGCTCCCGTCGGCGTCGAGCATCACGACGACGTCGCCAAGGGCCTGCCGGACACCCACCTTCCGCGCAGAGCCGGCACCACGCTGCTGCGGGCAACGGATCACCCGAATCGGGCACTGCCAGCACGACCGGGCGAACTCCTCGGCCAACTCGGCCGTCCGGTCGGTCGAGCCGTCGTCGACCACGAGGATTTCGTAGCGGATCGGCTCCCGGTTACTGCCAGTAACAGCGTTACTCCCAGTAACAGGGGAGAGGACCTCGACGATCTCTTCGAGCACCCGGCAGATCGCCTCCTGCTCGTTGTAGGCCGGCAGCAGTACGGTAAGTTGCCACTGCGGTGCCACCTCGACGGTCGAGGCGGTGAATACCTGGGTCTGCAAGCCATCCATCGAGCGGCTCCATCCACTGCGATTGGGCGTCGCTACCGGGCATCTTCCTGGCCCGGCGTACGCGGGGAAAGGCGATTTATACCACAGCAGCCGGAATCGGGCCAATGCCACTCTGGGTGGGGAGGGTAGGTTCGAACTGCGACGGCCTTTCCCTGCGACGACCTTGACAGCGAGCGTTGTCACTGGCCAGAATACGAGACTCCGCGTGGCCAAGGCACTACGCCCCGGCAAGACGCCCGAGTAGCTATCACTATATTCTCGCAAGATGCGAACCACCCCGTCCAAGTTCCGTGATTTGGTTAGCGGCCGGCGCGGCGGCCTGCCGGCGGCGCTGTTGCGCACGGTGCTGCGCGCGTCGGAGGTGCCGTATTCATGGGCCGTCCGGTGGCGAAATTGGCGGTACGATCGGGCCGCGGCCGAGATTTGCCGGGTCGACGTGCCGGTGATCAGCGTCGGTAATCTCACGCTCGGCGGCACCGGCAAAACACCCGTGGTCGAGTGGATCGCCCGGTGGTGCCGCCGCCGAGACGTCCGCGTAGCGATCGTCAGCCGCGGCTATGGAGCGGAGGTCGGGTCGCGAAACGACGAGGCCCTGGAGCTTCAGCAGAAGCTGCCGGACGTGCCGCACGTGCAAAACGCCGACCGGGTAGCCGCCGCCCGAACGGCCATCGAGAAGTTCGCGTGTCAACTGATTGTCCTGGACGACGCCTTCCAGCACCGGCGGATCGCCCGGGATTTGGACGTCGTGTTGCTGGACGCCTTGGAGCCGTTCGGATTCGGTCACGTCTTTCCCCGCGGTACGCTTCGCGAGCCGCTGGTGGGTCTGCGTCGGGTCGACGTGGTGGCGTTGTCGCGTGCCGACGCCTTGCCGCACGTGGGTCGCGAAGACGTCCGCCGCCAGGTCAACCTGCTTGCCCCGGACGCCCTCTATATCGAGGTGACGCACGCCCCGCAGGCGTTGCTCAGTTCGACCGGTCGCGAGGAACCGCTCGAATCGCTGGCCCAGAAGCCGGTGGCGGCGTTCTGCGGCATCGGCAATCCGGCCGGTTTTCGCCATACGTTGAACGCGTGCGGTTACCGTGTGGTCGCGTTGCGTGAGTTTCCCGACCACCACGGCTACGACCGCGGCGACGTCGAGCGGCTGAAGCGTTGGGCCGACTCGTTGGACGTCTCGGCCGTGTTATGTACCCACAAGGACCTCGTCAAGCTGCGTATCGACCGGCTCGGCCGGCAACCGCTGCGTGCAGTGCGCGTCGGCCTGGAGATCCTGGCCGGTCGCGCGGCCCTGGAGAAACGATTGGAGGCCCTATTGCCGGCGAACTCGCGTTCGTAGTGACCCGATTCATCGGGTCCAACAGAACCGCATGAATGCGGTCACTACAAACCAAGACAAGAAACCTCCCCCAGTCCCCAACCCCCAGTC
>JABMRB010000488.1 GCA_013202865.1 Candidatus Nealsoniibacteriota bacterium
ATCGCCGCGGCCAAGTATCCGCCGGAGGGTAACCGTAGCGTCGGCGGCGGCATGCACTCGATGAACTTCGCCGCCACGGCCGGCGACTACTACCAACGGGCCAACGACGAGATCCTCGTGGTGCTACAGACCGAAAGCCCCACCGGCGTGGAAAACGCCGAGGCCATCTACAGCCTGCCCGGCTGCGACGCGATCTTCATCGGCCCGAACGACCTGCGGTTCAACATGCGACCGGCAGACGGCACCATGCCCACGCCCGAGCAGCACGAGGCAATGATCCAGCGCGTGGTCGACGCCGGCAAGAAGGTCGGCACGCCCACGGGCATCCACGCCATGGACCCCGAGTCGGGCTTACAACGTGCCGCGCAGGGTATGCAGTTCATCGCCGTCGGCAGCGACCTGCGAATGATGAACACCGAGGTGCAGGCGACCGTCAAGGCACTCTGGCCGGAAGGCGACCAGAAGGACCTGGCGCGGTATTGAGCGTCGAACGCATCAAGGATGCGAACCGCCGGCCCCGTGCCCCGGCCCGGGCGAACCGCCACCGTGAGCAGGGCCGCTGCCGTGAGCAGGACCGCCCGGTGCGGGTCCGCCGCCGTAGGGCGATGGATAGGGACCGCCGCCGTAAGAAGGCCCACCCGACCCATAGCCGTAACCGGGCCCGTAGCCTCCGCCGCGATACGGGTAGCCCGAATAGTGAGGCCACGGCGGGTGCGGCAGCTTGCCCAGTCCGTACGGGTTACCCCAGGAACCGAACGGCGTGGTCCACGGCCCGCTCGGATTGCCCCAAGGCCCGTAAGGCGTTGCCCCGGCTCGGTAAGGACGTAGCCATTCGCCGTAGGGGCGGATCGAATCGCCGGCGCCCCACGTCTCGACCAGATGCAGCCGATCGACGCTGCCATCGGGCCCTCGCAGGGTCATCCGCTTGTGACTGTAACCGCTACGCGTGTAGGTCGGATCGACGTTGGCGTACGACGGCTGTTTGGGGGCGAACTGGTTGACCCGCCTACCGGTGACCGGGTCGTGGCTGTACTTCGAGGGGAGGAAGATCCAACCGGCCCGGCTCTGGGCGGCAAACGTCGCCAGAACCACGGCCGAGACGATCAGCAGCGCGAGATGTCGTTTCATAGCAGCAGTGCCTTGATGCCAATAGTCCACGTCGAGGGGCGGATGTTGTCGAAAAGCAACGTTGAGGAGCGTTTTCTCCCGTGCTGCGGGCGACAGACGAAAGGGTCGCAATTGCCGTTCCGGAAGGAATGAAGAATGAAGAAGAAACGCCCCCCGACTGCGTTCGCGGGGGTAGGTAGGGGCGTTTCCCTTCATTCTTCATTCTGCATTCTTCACTCTTCCCCGGAACGCTCGACCAGCAGTGGCGGGTCTTTCGGATCGTAGTCGCTCATCTCGGCGGCCTTCTTGGCGTCGTAGACGTAACGCTCGCCCGCAGGCAGTTCGGGGAGCTTGAGCGAATTCGCCTCAATGATCTCCTTCATGAACTCCTCGTGCGTTTCAGGGAAGTGCCCATGCTGCACACGGTATATCTGCATCGGCTGAACGACCTGCATGAACTGGAGCCTCTCCTTGGTCGTGAAGTAGGCGGCGACGGGCGTGGAGATCGGGCCGGCGCCGTAGTCGCGGCCCCGCTTGCCGACGCCCGGCGTTGCCTTGACTGGCTCGCTCTGGTCGGTCGAAGATGCATCGGAAGCAGCCGGCGCCGGCTGCTCGCCGTCACCGCCGCAACCGGCCGCGCATACCGTCACCAACAGGCCCACCGCAAGACACGTTCTCATGACTCCCCTCTTTCTTCCGAGTTTGGCGTGATCTTCTGCATTTTTCGGACCGTCTTGATCACCGGCGTCGGGCGGTCGTTCTGGTCGTCGACGGATTCTTCGCACCGCATGTCGGGCATCTGAAACTGCCACTGATCCATTTCCGCAAGCACCGAATGGCGCGTCATGTTGTAGTCCAGCGGTGTGATCGTTACCCGGCCGGCAGCCAATGCCGACAGGTCGGTCTCGTGGCCCTCGGTCGTGCGGGGCGGTTCGCCGGTGAGCCAGTAGTAGTCGCGGCCCCAGGGATCGGTCCGTCGCTCGAACTTGTCGCCGTATCGGGTAACGTCCATCGGCACGGTGCGGACCTCGGGCACGCCGTCCATCGCGGCGCCCGGCATGTTCACGTTGAAGAGCTGCGGCTCAGCCTTCTTCTGCTGCAGGATCTGCTCGATCAGATGCCGGGCGAGCCGGGCCGCCTTGTCGAATCGGGCGTGCTCGTTGAACTCCAGCGAGACGGCCACGCTGGTCACACCGAAGAAGGCTCCCTCGATCGCCGCCGCCACCGTGCCCGAATAGAGCACGTTGATCCCCGCGTTTAAGCCCCCGTTGATTCCGCTGACGATCAGGTCGGGCGGGCGAGGACAAAACTGGGTGATGCCGATTTTCACACAATCGGCCGGGCTCCCCTCGACGGCCCAGCCCCATCGCTCGTCGCCATGGAAGACCTCCTTGACGATCAGCGGGGTCAGAAAGGTAATCGAGTGGCCCACACCGCTCTGCTCGGTGGCCGGGGCCACCACATAGACCTCACCCAGGCGGCGAAGCTGCCGGTCCAGCGCCGCCAGACCGGGGGCATAGATTCCGTCGTCGTTGGTCAGCAGGATCAGCACGCGGGGGGTCCTTGGGGTGGTCGCTCGGCGGGGTTCGGTCTGTTGCCTTCATGATAGACGTAATCGGTGCTTTGCCGCAAGCGGCCACCGACCACTGGCAGGCTGGTCCCGGGCGACTTATAATAACACGTTTTCCCCGCGGGACAGCCAGATGACTAGAATTGCCGACGAGAAGATCCTGGTGCTGGATTTTGGCTCGCAGTATGCCCAACTGATCGCCCGGCGGGTGCGGCAGCAAGAGGTCTATTGCGAAATTGTTCGCCACAATATCACCGCCGAGCGGATCCGCGAACTGGCTCCCATGGGGCTGATCCTCTCCGGGGGACCGTCGAGCGTGTACGAGGAGGGGGCACCGAAGTGCGACCCGGAGATCTTCCGGCTCGGGCTGCCCGTGCTGGGTATCTGCTACGGAATGCAACTGGCCTGCGAGGCGCTGGGTGGCCAGGTCGAGAACACGCCCGCGCGGGAATACGGCCGGGCCCGGTGCCGGGTCGGCGACAATCATCAGACCGAAGGCAGCGAGCTGTTCGCCGGCATCGGGCGGGAACTCCAGGTCTGGATGAGCCATGGCGATCAGGTGGCCCGGGTCTCCGACGATTTCGTTCCGCTGGCGGCAACCGACACGTGTCCGATCGCCGCGGTCAAACATCGCCAATGGCCGATCTACGGTTTGCAGTTCCACCACGAAGTCACGCACACGCCGGAAGGCCCCAAGATTCTCGGCAACTTCCTGGCGGGCGTCTGTCAATGCACCGGCAAGTGGAAGCTGGGGGATTTTGCCCGGGAAACGATCGAGGCGGTGCGTCGCCGCGTCGGCGATAAGCGCGTGATCTGCGGACTGTCCGGCGGCGTCGATTCGGCGGTGGTTGCCGCGCTGCTGTCGCAGGCGATCGGCGCGCAGCTCTCGTGCATTCTCGTCGACAACGGCCTGCTGCGCAAGGACGAAGCCGAGGCGGTTATCAAGGAGTTTACCGATCACTTCAAGGCCGACCTGCACGTCGTCCATGCCGAAGACAAGTTCCTTGATGCACTGGCCGGGGTGATCGAGCCGCAGGAGAAACGCAAACGGATCGGGCACGCGTTCATCGATTGCTTTGCCGACGAGGCCGCCAAGATCGACGGCGCCGAGTTCCTTGCCCAGGGTACGCTCTACCCCGACGTGATCGAAAGCGGCGGTGCGACCGACGGGCCTGCCGCCACGATCAAGCTGCACCACAACGTGGGCGGGCTGCCCGATGATCTCGATTTCAAGCTGATCGAACCGCTGCGGGACCTGTTCAAGGACGAAGGCCGCGAGTTGGGCCTCCAACTGGGGCTGCCCGAGGAGATCGTCTGGCGGCATCCGTTCCCCGGCCCGGGCCTGGCCGTCCGCTGCCTTGGCGAGGTCACGCGAGAGCGGCTCGTCACACTGCGGGAAGCCGACGCGATCGTGGTCGAGGAGATCAAGCGGGCCGGGCTGTATCGGCAGACGTCCCAATCGTTTGCCGTGCTGTTGCCCATACAAAGCGTGGGCGTGATGGGCGACGCGAGAACCTACGACGACGTCGTGGCCGTCCGTTCGATCGACAGCGAAGACTTCATGACCGCCGACTGGAGCCACCTGCCCCACGACCTGCTGGCCCACATCTCCACGCGAATCATCAACGAGGTCAGCGGCGTCAACCGCGTCGTCTACGATATCAGCAGCAAGCCACCGGCAACGATCGAATGGGAGTAGGGATTTTAGATTTGGGATTTGGGATTTGGGATTTGGGATGCGTGTTCTGTTCCGAGAAGCGCTAGCCGAGGGCGGAAGCCCGCGGATGTGTTACGCAGTTGTTTCCTCAGCCAATCGGTCCCCAGTACCGGGGATTGGAGGTCACACAGTTTCGGAGGGTTGAACCGTGGTCGGGGGCGTTATCGCCGTCGTACTATTCATCATCCTCATGGCCATCGTGCTTTCTCCCTTGGGACTCATTTAACCAACCGACTGGCAGCTATCGATCGGAGGCAAACCACCTTGGATAAGAAGAAACCACAACAAGATCCATCCGACCGCCCCAGTTTCGAACAGGCCCTGCGACGCCTGGAGGAGATCGTCCATGAGCTCGAAGAGGGCGACGGCGGTCTCAACGAGGCACTGCAACGGTACGAGGAGGGGGTGAAACTCTTGCGGCAGTCGTACGACCTCTTGCAGAAGGCCGAACGAAGGATCGAACTGCTCAGCGGCGTGGATGCTGACGGAAATCCGACTACCGAATCGTTCGACGATCGGGCGACGACTGCTCCGGAAGACCGCTCCAGACGGCGCAGTCGGAAACCACCCCCATCGGGTGGGCGTCACACTGGGGAGACGCCAAAATCGAGCCAAAAGGACAACGACATAGACTCGGCGGGGGGGTTGTTCTAGAATAGAGTGTCGGGCTCGACAGAAGCAGGTCCCCAGGGCCTGTAGAAATCCCGCAAGACCCGACGCCACGCAGCTTGCCCAGATCCCCCGCATCGATGGTAGACACGCAATCCCCCACGTTCTCGCAACACGCGCAACGGCTCCATGGCCGTATTGACGCCGCGCTGCAATCGCGTTGCGCTTTGGCGGACGGCTGTCCGGCGAACTTGCTCGCAGCCATCCGCTACAGTCTGCTGGCCCCGGGAAAGCGGCTGAGGCCGATCCTGGTGCTCGCTGCCGCCGAGGCCTGCGACGGGTCGATCGACGCGGCGATGCCGGCCGCCTGTGCCGTCGAGATGGTGCATGCCTACTCGCTGGTACACGACGATCTGCCCGCGATGGACGACGACGATCTGCGGCGCGGCCAGCCGACCTGCCACAAGCAGTTCGACGAAGCGACGGCGATCCTCGTCGGCGACGCGTTGCTGACCATGGCGTTCGAGACGTTGGCCGGGCAAGTTGAGCCACCCGAGGTGGCTGCCGCGTGCTGTGCTGCCCTGGCCCGGGCCGCCGGACCTTGCCGGATGGTCGGCGGACAGGCCGACGACGTGGCCGGGCCGGGTACCGACGGATCGGTCGAACAGCTCGACTGGCTCCACCGAAGAAAGACCGGCGCGATGATCCGCGTCTCGCTGAAACTGGGTGCCCTGACGGCCGGCGCCTCCGCAATGCAGATGGAAGCCTTGGACCGCTACGGCGATCGTCTCGGCCTGGCGTTCCAGATCACCGACGATCTGCTCGACGTAACGGGCGACGACGCGGCGGCCGGCAAACGCGTCGGCAAGGACGCGCGGCAGGGGAAACTCACGTTTCCCGGCCTGCTGGGTATCGACGAAAGCGCCCGCCGCGCCGAGCGGTTGATCGGCGAGGCGTGCGAGGCGCTCTTGCCGTTGGGTTCGGGTACGGAGTTGCTCAACGCACTGGCCCGCTACGTCCTCGAAAGGAATCGATGATGGACAGACTGCTCTCGACGATCCGATCTTCCGACGACCTGAAGGGTCTTTCGCAGAAACAACTGAAGCAGTTGGCCGGCGAGATGCGCGAGGCCCTTTGCCGGCTGGTGGCGACGCGCACGGCCCATTTCGCCTCGAACCTGGGTGTGATCGAATTGGCCCTGGCGCTGCACACGTCGTTCGACTTCCGCCGCGACCGCCTGATCTGGGATACGGGCCACCAGATCTATCCGCACAAAATGCTCACCGGCCGATACGACGAATTCCCCACAATCCGGGCCAAAGACGGGCTGATGGGTTACCCCAACCCGGCCGAGAGCGTCTACGATCTGTTCATGACCGGTCACGCCGGATGCAGCGTGTCGACCGCCTTGGGGACGACCTGCGGCGCCGAGTAGGCCGGCGGCACAGCGACCCCCGCTGCCGGCGGCACAGCGTCCCCCGCAGCCGGCGGCACTGACGAACCGCGCCACTCGGTGGC
>JABMRB010000489.1 GCA_013202865.1 Candidatus Nealsoniibacteriota bacterium
CCCCTCCCCTCTGGATCCCGTCCCCGATCGGCCGGCCTCCCCGGCATGGACTGCAGCGGCAACGGCCATCAAGCCGGCAGCGCAACACGACACGAGCGATTCGGCAGATCGCTTCCTCATGGCGTCATCGACCCTTTCACGGCTCGCCTTTCTGCTTCCGTCCGTTCAGTTGCTCCGAAGACCAGGCCCTGTCTCCTTCACGGGTTTCAGTTTGAATTCCTTGATACTAAGTCCTTTATTCGGGGCGTACTGGGTAAATGAGATCCGGTTTCGTCCCTCTTTCAATTCGAGTTCAACGGGTTCGGTATCCATCCAGTCGGCTTTGGTGTAGGGAATGTCGACATCCACGAGAGTTCTCCTGTTGACGCGAAGCAGGAATTGTCGGTCCACTGTCACGGAGCATACATGTGCAGTAAATCCGTACTTGCCGGCTCTGGGAATATCTACAGTGTAACTGAGCAACTCCGGGCGGCGGCCGGACAAACTGTAGTGCACTTGCATTCCGCCATCTATGCTTTCCATGAATCTTATCTTCTCACCGTTCTTCGGTGATCTACATGCCGCTACGGGAATGGTTATTGTGCCATCCTCGGCCACGGTGATCTTCCGAAACTTCTCAGGGATCTCTATCTGCTCGATCTCTATCATGCGCTGCAACATGTTTCGGCCACCGCGAAAGGCTTCTTTGGCGAAGGGACGGACGAGTCGAAGGCATGGAGCGAAGCGGCGAAAGAGGCGTTGCTCACCGGCGGTTGGCCTGGGATGTTCGACTTCCTTCGCGAGGCGAAAGGCTCTGTGAGTAGGGCGCGATGGCGAAATCACGGTCAGCCTTTAATGAACTATTTGGCACGTCGTCAGGAGCAATTGGATTATCCAAGGCGACTTGCCGAGGGCCTTCCGATCGGGAGCGGTCAGATCGAAGGAGCCTGCAAAAACCTAGTCGGCAGGCGACTGAAGCAGACCGGTGCCCGTTGGCGAGTCCGGCGAGTCAACCGAATGGCGTCCCTGTGCAGCCTACTTTACAGCGACCTATGGTCAAAATACTGGAAACCAACCTAAACCATCCCCCAGCGCCAGAAAAATTTCAATGCACCCAAATTCATCGTCGAATTTGCACTCCCCTTCCGCCTGTGTTATAATGGCTTGCATCAATCATCCCACCTAAACTCGAGGAGCCGCCCCGATGAATCGTTCACTCTGCCTGCTTGCCGCTTTCATTCTCGTTGCCGTTTGTGCCGGACCGGCGTTGGCTCTGGATCGGGGGCCTAATGTCGTGATCGTTTTCCTTGACGACTCAGGATGGGCGGACTTTAAGCCGTTTGGTGAGACGAAGTATGAGACGCCTCATGTCGAGCAGCTTGCGAAGGAAGGGTGTCGGTTTAATAACTTCTATGTCCCGCAGGCAGTCTGTTCGGCGTCGCGGTCGGCACTTATGACCGCGTGTTATCCTGGCCGAACGAAAGTTCGTGGCGCTCATCCGCCTCGGCGCGGATGCCTGAGCACGAAGTTCGCCACGATGGCTGAGGTTTTGAAGACGAAGGGCTATGCGACCGCTTGCTTTGGGAAGTGGCACCTCGGCGACGTGCCGGGACAACGGCCTTTGGATCGCGGGTTCGATGAGAATTGTGGGTTGATGTACTCGAACGATATGTGGCGACATCATCCGGGGAACCCGAAGTTCTGGGGCCGATTTCCGTTGCAGTATTGGGATGGCGGAAAGATCACGATCGAGGATGTGACGGCCGACCAGCAGAAGAACTTGACGACCTGGTACACCGAACACGCGGTCGACTTCATCAAGCGGAACAAGGAGAAGCCCTTTTTGCTTTACGTCCCCCACTCGATGCCGCACGTGCCGATCTTCTGCAGCAAGAAGTTCGAAGGGAAGTCGGGCGTCGGGCTCTATGGCGACGTGATGATGGAACTCGATTGGTCGGTCGGTCAGATTCAAAAGGCGCTCAAGGAGAGCGGCGTCGAGAAGGAGACGATCTTCGTCTTCACGTCGGACAATGGGCCGTGGGTTTCGTATGGCGATCATGCGGGGAGCACGCCTTATCGTGAGGCGAAGGCGACCGGTTTCGACGGCGGGATTCGCTCGGCATGCATCATTAAGTATCCCGGTAAGATCGAAGCCGGAACCGCTTCGACGCAGGCGTTTTGCTCGATCGACCTCTTGCCGACGTTCGCAAAGCTCGCCGGCGCGGAGTTGCCCAAGAACGAAATCGACGGCAAGGACGTTTGGCCTATCATCACCGGCACGAAGGGCGCGAAGAATCCGCACGCTTATTACCCCTTCTCGAAAGGCGGAACCTTCGAGGGGATCATCAGCGGTGACGGACGTTGGAAGTTGCATCTGCCGCATGGCTATCGAACGCTCGTCACGCCGGGCAAGGACGGCAAGCCCGGACGCTACGCCAACAAGCGGATCGAGCTATCGCTCTTCGACCTGGCCGCCGATCCGCAGGAGAAGAAGAACGTGCTCGCGGACAATCCTGAAGTCGCCAAGCGGATGCAGAAGCTCGCCGAGGAACACAAGAAGAAGTTCTACGGCAAGCGGTAGCTTGGCAGAGCGCGTCGGGAATTAATAGGGGACAGTCACCTATTTACGAGGAATTAATAGGTGACTGTCCCCTATTAATTGAATTATTGACTGTTAATCCAGACACTGGCGAGACGGTTAACACAGTGGACGTGAACCATCCTCCTGTGTTTGACGGATTAATCGCAGCTCAGGGACACCTTTATATGTGTACAACTGACGGCAGCATTATACGGTTTTAATAAGCAGGGTTCCTCTCTCTCTTCAGATTCGTAACCATAAAAACTCATAATAGAAAAGGCATTCACCATGATTTCTTCTCACGCATTTCTAACCATTGCAATTTGGAGTGCCAACATACTTCTCTCTACACATCTTTCATTTGCAGGAACACCTCAAAAGCCAAACATTACTGAGCCTTCCGACAACCCCAAGGGGTTTCCAGAGAACCCAATCAAGAAGGTCGGGTGGGATCTGGTCGCGAATGATGAATTCGACGGTCCAAAACTGAACGAAGAACTTTGGATTCCTGACTACCTTCCCGGGCGCTATGTCCCACCATATCCGCCCCACTACTACTTCACGAATGGTGCCATGCATCTGACAGTGAATCATCCTGAGGCAAGGATCTCGAATAGTGGATACCAGTCTGTCTCCTCTATACAAACCTACAACTGCTACAACCTGCATCTTGATTACTCCAAATCAAAGCCTGAAGACGTCCCGACAATCAACAAGTTCACGCAGCTTTACGGCTGGTATGAGATACGTGCCAAGCATGTCGGCCCTATGCACCACGTCGCCTTCTGGGCGCTGGAGGCCCGACCAAAGGGAAGTGAGATTGATATTACCGAAGATCCAGCCTCGCCTGCCCCCAACTGGCATCACTGGGGTTCTCCGCCGTTTCCCGCAAAACGCAAGCGTGTGAAGTCGTACGACGCGATAACCACTAAGAAGCAGCGCGCTACCGAGTTCCACATCTACGCTCTAGAAGTCCATCATGATGGCGCACGCATCTATCATGACAACCAACTCGTGGAAGAGGTAACGATGGACTGGAAGCAGCGGGGCGAAACCCCGCTGATGTTCATCCTAGGAATCTATGGTTCGAAGCGGAAGGAAGATCACGACAAGAAACAGGAATATGTGATCGACTACTTTCGCGCATACCGGAAGACGGAACACCCATCGAAAGAAGGACGGGAAGAAGATGCGCATCCGCATATCAGTACTGAGCGATGAAGATCAGTGCTCCCTCACCGACATTCGACTCAATGAATCCGTCCCGGGAGGTAAGAAAAGGGGACATTGAAAGCGCCGGGATAAACCGGTTTGGAGTTGAGGATGAAAGAGCCTTACGGGAAAGGTCTAGCCATACCGACAGATTATAACCCACCAACACGCCCGTCAAGACAATACCCCAAAATTAATAATTCAAGGGCTGACCCCGACGCCTCCCGCCGCCCACTTAACGCAAGTAGCCCCCACATGTAGCGTTCCCGCCAGGAACCATTGATACCCGCCCAGCGATTTATCGTTCGGAAGGATACGCCCGAGAGAGTCTCGTCCCGTCAGGGATGGCTGACCACTGGGTGATACGAAGCATCTTATTGATCACTTCATCTGTCCTTGGCGGGACAGAACGCCTCCAAAGCCCTGTGCCCAGCGATGAATCGCTGGGCTAGCGCCAGACCGTCCCTAACGGGACGCCCATCACGCCCATCTTGCTACTCCCGCAGATGTCCACGAGTGCCCCACATCTTGTATCCACTTGCGTTAAGTGGATACCCCCCTTTTACAATACGGAATATCCCGGCTTTAGTTTACCGGTTTGAGCGTAAAGTCTCTAATGGTCAGACCTTTACCTTTGCGGGAGAACGTCAGCACGTTCTTGCCCATGGTCATAGTTATCTCGACCGGTTGAGTCTTATCCCACATACCCACAGTATACGGCAGCGCTATGTCGACAGGGTTGCCGCCGTTGGCCTTAACCGTCAAATGCTGCTTCCAACTCGGAGTTACCACACGTGCGGTAAGGGCATATTTTCCGGCTTTAGGTGCGTTGAATGTATACTCGAACGTCTGAAAATTACCTCTATAGCTGCAGTGCAGTTGTTTGCCGCCGAGGTTGCTTGGCATGAATTTGAGCCAGAAGGTGCTCTTGGTGGGCTTGCTGCACGCCGCCGCCGGGATCGTGATCGTTCCATCGGCACCGACGGAGATCTTCTCGTCCGCTTCGGTTATCTTTGCCTTGACAATATCAACCTTTTCCTTACCTACTGCTGCGAGCGTTTTGGCCTTTGCCTCTTGAATGATCGCACGCTGACGGTAGAGAGATACACTGTCCCATATCCCGGAAGCCTGGACAGCACCTACCGTCTTTGCGCGCCATACCTGTTTGTAAGGCTCTCCGGTCATCCTTGCCTGCGTCAGGGCCAGGAAAACAGTGTCCTTATTGCTGTCGGCTTTGCCTCGTAAGGTTGATCCAGGTGCGTTAGGCACCCAGCCCTTCCCCCAGTAGTCTCGGTCCGTGCCAAGATTTAAAACCCAGCCATCGGGTGTCCAGTGTACCAGTGTGGCATGACCACGCTGGGGACGGTTGGTTGTAGGTATACCAAAACTGCGAAGAATGAAGCCTCCGAAGACTGCTTTGCGTCCGCAGGACCCGCCGTTCTTCAGGATATTCTGGGCAACACTCAGATCGTCCTGATCGTATTTGTTGTTCTGCCCACCGGACGAGAGTTCGCTTCTGACCGACTCGACATAACGCCATTTATAGTCTGCCCTTAAAATTTGGTCGGGCCGATAATTGGCGAGCATCTTCCGGCCCCAGGTGTAACTCTCGTCCGGCGCACCGCCGCCGACTACCATACGGTAATCCCATACGCTGAGCATATTAAAAGCCGGGTCCAGTTCGTTGTTGAGGTAGGCCTTTTCGAAATACAGGTAGCGGTTTACCGGGTTCACTGTTGCCGGAGCGCCGATGTTGGCCTTGGCCTTATCCTGTACTTTCGGTATGGCGTGCTCGAGGCTTACAGCCAGTGCCAGACGCTGCAATTCGCCGCTGTTTGCCTTGCTGCTTGCCTTCTGAATATCGTTATAGATTTTCATTGCCGGACCATACTTGCCGCCTCTGACACCGCTGGCGATAGCAATCTGGATCATCAGATCGTCATCCGACAACAGTGTCGTGATCAGTCCCTCCTGAGTCCTCCCCTGCTGGGCGAATTCTGCCAGCTCACGAGGTGTGGCCTCGGCAAGAACCTGGTATTTCGCAAGTTTGCCGTCGAGCTTGTCGCTGGCAAGGAAAGCCCCAATGCCGAGTTCATTGGCTGATTTCATCGCATTTTCCTTGGCATTGGCCAGTTTTTCATTGGCTGCTTCAATCAGTTTGGGCAACTTTGGCTTTTGACTCAATGCTTTGTCCAAAAATGCCTGGCGCTCCTTGAGTGCGTCGACGCCGTCCTGACGATTCTTTTGCCATCTGGCAAGATTTTTCTGCAAGGCATCACGTTCGGCTTGCGTTTTTGCTTTTTTCAGCTTGGCCTGCGTCTCAGCGATACCCTTATCGGCACCGCCGATCCACTCGCCCTTAGCATGTGCCACCAAAGCTTGCCCCTTTGCGATATCACCCATACTCTGCTGGGCAGCTTTAAGCTCATTTTCAGCAGCTTTTTCAGCGTCAAGGGCCTTTTGATAGGCAGATTTCTTCTGCTCGTTGATTTTCGGCAACGATTTGGCGATATCAGCCTTAACGACCGTAAGCTGATCGGTGTAGCTGGCAAGCAGCTTTTCGCCAACTTGCGTTAATGGTGCCGCCTCAGGTTTCGCAGACCGCTCGGCCGCTACTGCACTTGGGATACACATTGCTATGACGACAAGAACAGTCAACATTACTATCTTCTTCATAATTAAACCTTTCTTTCCTACTGAGTAACCGTTCATGCCCATTGGGGCCTGTGATGTCTGCCTGACCGGGCAACGCACCCGGCGGTAAAACACCAACTTACCAATTCAACTCATAGAATACACGCTCCGTTCTGATTAGCAAGCACCGTTTCCGGCTTTTCAGATTCAAGCGGATGGCAGCCAAGATCGGAGAACCCCATATCGTCGGCCATCACGAGGATGATATTCGGTCTGCCCGCCGCATCCGCATCCGCGGCCGCGCCGACACTGATACAAAAAACGATGCCTAGCAGGACCGCCATCGCTAAACAACAACGGCCAATCGTTGTTCGTGTCTTTATGGTTTCTCTACCTTCTTCTCGTTACCCAACCGCCAGTTCTTCAACCTCTCGTGGAACGACTTGTAAATGCTCGGAGCATCCACATTGGGCGGTTCTTCTAATCGCTTGCGCAATTGGGCTGCCTCGACCCTGCGGCCAAGCTTGTCGAGGACCTCGGCCTTGAGAGTCCATAGTTCCGCCATGCTTTCATCAGGGCGATCAATCGTCACCGTGGCTGCTGCCTTTCGCCAACCGCTGGCTCCCCTGTCGTATCTCAGCTTTCGGTAGTATCGCATTTTCTGGGAGTCGACCGCTGTCTCGATCGACTCGAGCGCGGCATTCCAGTCTTTCAGGCCCATGTAGGCCAAGGCCTGCCCATGATATCTCGACGTTCGCCAACCGAATCGATCGGGGGGCCAGGGAAGGTAGGGGCCGCCAAAGACGCGTGCCGCCTCCTTGAAATCGCCCTTTTCGAGAGCCTTGTAGGCCGTCTCCAGTTCTAACATCTCGATGCGGACTTTCGTAGCCATCAAGTTTATCCATTCCGAGCTGTCGGCGTACGGGAGTCCCGATGCGCGCCACGCAATGGAACCATCGCGGCGGAGCAGGAAGACGTTCGTGATACGATCCGCCGAAAGAACGCCCAGTCGGCGCACCATCGGGTTGGCGAGCCCGCCCGGCACGATGGCGGCTTGGCAGGTCAGTTCTCTTGTTTTCATCAGGGCATTGATGCATTCCACATCTTCGGTCAAAAAGGCCGCGATCGTAGTGACGTCTTTGTTGATATGCTTGTCTGCCAGGATGCACGCGTATTGGAGCATATTGTGCCCCCGCTTCATCGTATCTATATATTTCCCGTCGGCGTCGATGGGGAACTCCGCATTGGGTTCCGTGGACGGCTCGACAAAGACCAACATCGTCAGTTTGCCGTTCGTATCCTGCGGGAGATTCAGCGTTCGCCCATCGAGAGTCTTGAGCTTGATTGCCGGCAGGCTGTGTGTCGTCGGAACGCCCCCGAAGTTGATCATGTAGCCACGCACCCCATCGCGTTCCCCGGGGATGTAATTGGACTTCAACAGGCGGCGGATGCAGATTCGATCACGCAGGAACGAGACCATGGACCACAGCACAGGACTGCCCCCGTCCGGCGCTGCCAGCAGCGTGGCGTAGTGGCGATTGTACAGGTCCCGCGCGTTGGCGTTCAGCGCCAGGATTGCGGCCGCGGCATGGGCTGAATAGGGCGCTTCGGCCCCGCCCGTTTTCTCGATCAAATCCTGGATGACGGACTCCGGATCCGTGTCTCCCCGCCGGAGTGCTTCCTTGGCGAGACAGAAACGCGGTACGACGTCGGCCCCGGGGGGCAGCGTCGTGGACAGGGAATCGCGCGCCTCTCGGGCCGCTTGTTCAAGATGCTTGGGCTCGCAGGCAAGGTTCCACATGCCCAGAAGGGCGATGATCCTTCGGTTGCGCACGATCCAGAGATCCGGTGCGGCCGGGTGTTGCCTGACCGCCTCACGGCACAGCTTCTCGGCCTTCTCGAAGTTCGCCAGCGTCTCAGCGGTCGTCTGTCGGTAGCGGAAGGGCGCCGGCGTGAAACATTCCTGGATGGCGTTCAGTGTCTCGACGGGGACTGACTCGGCGGTACGAGCCAGCTTGGCAACGGCTTCCTTGTCCGAGCCGATTGGGGCCATCTTCAACTCGAGGGGCAAGGCGGCATCGAGGTGACCATCGGGCTCTGTGACCAGAACATCGCCAACCAACAGCGACTGCAATTGCGAAAAATAGCGTGGATTGTCAAGGCGCCGATACAACGCGGGCATCGTTAACGGTACGCCATCCTTGCCAATCTTGACCTGTTTCGCCGGGTCCTTCAAGCTCGTCGTCAGGAGAGTATGGCCGTATGCGTTTACCAGGACGCCGACCGGGTCCTGTCGTGCATACGTGCGAAATGCCTGGCTCTTCTTGCCCCCAGGCAGCCGCATAACCGTCCAATCCAACTGCATCTTGCGGAGCGTGCTGGCCCCTGCGTCAGGCAGTTCGTCGAGATTGAAGCTGAAGACCTCGAATCGGCCCGGATGGAGGCGCTGCTGTTCCTTGATCCCCTTGAGGTATAGCTCGAAGCCTGGCGTCTTTTGCGACCAGAACACCATGATGCTCAGCCGCCCCATCAGATCAGCCGGAAAACGCAGCACAACGTTGTCCGCACGTGTGTACGTGCCGGCAAACAACACATCCAAGAAACCGAACCCGAGGTGTTGCCGACGGAACTTAATAACGTCCGGATCGCCTGCAAAACGTTCGCCCAGGGTGTTCAAGATTCTCTTCTGCAATTCGACCGCTTCCAGCTTCGGGGCAAGCAGCGAGGCCGTCATCAGGCTCTTCGCCTCCGCCGGGGTGCCTCGGTAACGTCCGATGATTGCCTCGAGCGCTTTCGCTCGT
Organism: Candidatus Nealsoniibacteriota bacterium; assembly: GCA_013202865.1. GTDB lineage: Bacteria > Planctomycetota > Planctomycetia > Pirellulales > Thermoguttaceae > JABMRB01. The sequence goes on from JABMRB010000489.1 coordinate 9,208, forward strand.
TCCTCTAATGTGGCGCCCTTCTTGTCTGAGAGGGCCTTTTCCGAAAGCATCATATCGGCCTCGAACCGCAACTCCGCGTATTCGTCGGGCGCCTCGGCCAGCTTGGCACAGATTTCCAGGAGCGCCTCGCGGTTCGAACCGGACTTGTCCATGCCGAACAGGTACTTGCGGCTATCGAGCATGATCCCCAACACTCGCCATCGGTTCGGGGCCGCCGGGGTGGCCTCCAGCAGGTCCTCACCGTCGCGAAAGACATTCTTGTAGGCCCGGCGCTTCCCAGCCGATGATGTGGCCGTGCCCGCCTCGGCCAAGTCGTTCTGCAGGGCGGCAATCGCGCTCTCGGGAATACCGGATGGCGTCGCCGCCGGCTCGGCGGCCGGACACGCGTGAGACCATGCAAGGAGGAAGGCTAGGCATGCGCAGTGGAAGTTATTCATCATCATCATCTTTGGTAAATCGGAATGTAGCGATGGGGGGTGGACAGGATAATGATCGCCATGGGCGTCTCGTAGGAAATGCTGCCAGGCTTGGCGGCCTTGCCCCAGGCCCCCTGGGCGGCCTGCTGGCTGATCAGTGCGTCCCGGATTTGGGGATACCACTTGGAGTATTCCTCGTCGCCCGCCTGCACCATCGCCTGGATCTCGTAATAGTGGGCATAGTAG
>JABMRB010000490.1 GCA_013202865.1 Candidatus Nealsoniibacteriota bacterium
CCAGGGGTCGAAGTTGCCTTCGGTCCAGGTCTTGCCGGTGCCGGTATTGCCGAAGTTGGCACGCAACGCGGCCCAGTCGCTCAGCCAGACCTTCCCGTCGCCGTCGGCATCTCCGCCCAAGGCGATCAATACGTCGAGGTCGACGCTGGTGGTGACGTACTCGGCGCCGGGGGGATGCACGTACTCGACCGCCTGCAGGAAGACACCCTGGCCGAGGTGCGTGCCGTCTTCCGGCGTGACCGTGTCGAACTGGTTGTTCATCATCACCGGGTTTTGGGGGTCGGTAATCCTGTCGAGCCAGCCGATGGCCCCTTCGCCGACGCCGTTGTCGACGATCATTACCGGATCATCGGACCAGGAGTTGTTGGCGTCACGATCATTCATGCTGCTAACCTTCAACTCCCCGGCAAGGCTCAGTCCGTTGGCACCGCCGACAAGGACGATCGTGTCGGCGTCGCCTACTTGCCCGGCCACGCTGAACTCGACGTTGTAGGTCGCCTCGGGGCCAAATGCGATCTCACCGTCACCGAGGGTCACGTCGCCGACGCCGTTGCCGACGTCGAGCGTACCGCGAACCTCCAACTCGCCGGTGAGCGTTATGTCGTCGGCGATGCTGACGTTCTGGAATGAGTAGGCGGCACCTTGCAGGCCCAGTGAGGTATGGTCGGCCTGAACGGTCAAGTTACCAAGCGACACGAAGCTTTCGACCGAATCCAGCGTGGCGTTCGCGGTCACCAGCACATCGGTGCCGGTCTGCTCGACCGGCCCCCCGCCGACGACGCCGGAGTAGGTGGTCGTCAGGCCGTACTTGTCGGTCAGGTAGACGCCGACCGTGTTCAGATCTTCGGCGGAAAGGACGGCGTTGAAAACGAGGATCTCGGCTATCCCGCCGTTTAGTCCCTTGCCCCAATTGCCGTTATCCGGTCTGCCGATCCCGTAGTCGTCGCCGGCATTATACTGCCCACCCACGGCCCCTAGGGACGTCCCGTTCTCGAACATCTCCCAGGCGGCGTCGCTGCTGGTGACCGCGTAGACAACCGGCCCGTCGGTGGGCATGCCGGACGCGTAGTTGTTGATCCGGTCCGTGCGAAACATGCCGGGATACGAGTCGCTGTTGCCGTTGTATCGCCACCAGGTATCATTATTGCGGGTGGTGACGAGGTTCCAGGCCTCGTCGTTATCGATCGCCGCGACCACGAACATCGTGGCCTCGGTGGGGAATAATCCGCCCAGGTTGCCGAGATCGAATCCATCGTCGCCGTCAAACTGCACCATGGGCTGATCGTTGAGGACCGAGGACGTGGCCGCGAACGTCGGATCGCCGACCGCTGTGGCAGGGTTGTCGCTGCCGGCTTTGTCGTGCCAGGTGGTTACCGGCGCACCATTTGCAAACGCCGAGCCATCGCCATTGACGTCGCTGGCATCCAGCCAAAGTTCAAGTCCATCGGTGGGGACGGCCGGTGGACCGCCAATGGTTAGCGTACCGCCGGTTACGGTCACCCGGGAGGCGGCCGCCAGATCGGTGCCGCTTGCTCGGAACGTGTTTCCGTCGCTGACCGTGTAGCTTACCTCACCGATCACCAGTCTCTTGCTGAGGGTCACGTCGGTGCCCGCAGTGCTCACAGTTCCCCCGGCGACTTCCATGGATCCGATGGCGTTCGCGCTGCCGGAGAGTGTGACCGTGCCTTCGTCCACGCTGATGCGGCCGCCGCCGCTGAGGTTGCCGGCGATGTCGAGGCTGTAATCGTCGGTAGATCGGATCGCCAACGTGGCGCCACCGGCGACGTTCACACCGCGGGCGGCGTTGCCGAGGGTGACGGTCAGCGGACCGTCGGTGCCCACGCCGCCGGCGCCGGCAGTCAGTGTGCCGCTGCCCAAGACCGATAGTGCGTTGTCGTAGATAACGGGGCCGGTCGCGGCGGCTAGCACCAATTCGTCGCCACCGTTGATGCTCAGCCCCGCGGCGTTCGTGCCGGAGCCGAACGGATTGGACGTGTCCTGCAGGCCGATCAGGCGGCCTTCGCGAGCCTCGAAGGTTGCGTGTTGCAGGCCGGTGCCGGCGTTGGCGTCGGTCAGGATCAGGTCGGCCTGACCGCCCTTGGAGATCGTCACCGCAGCGGCCGAAACGACGTCGATTTGGTTGAGTTGCAGCGAACCGTCGTGGTTGAATCCCACCGTGCCGCCGCCCGGCGCGTCGACCGTCGTCCCCGCGAAGGTGATTCCTCCCGGAGCGCCCGTCAGCGTGACGGTCCCACTTTCCAGGATCAATTGCCCCATAGCGGCAGCGGCGGCGGTTTCCAGATGAAGCGTGCCGTCGCCGGCGGCCGTGAAGTCGGTATTCGTCGCACCGACGACGATCATCGTGCCGTCGGCGAGGATGAGGTTGCTCGCCTCAATGCTATCGGCATGGAGGGTGAGCGTACCGGCGTCCTCTTTGACGAGTTCCCCGGGATCCTTGCCGGGTACGGCCGTCACACTTGCCACGTCGAGGGTGTTGTCGGCGCGTACGCCAATGCGGCCCCGGCCGTCGACGGCGGCGGTGGCGATCGATCCGCTGCCCGTGCTGAGCAGGGAGTCGTTCTCCAGGACGAGCGTGCCGGCCGAGTTGATGCCGTTGGTAAGTGTGAGCGTGTTGCCCGCGCCGATCGTAAGCTGTCCGCCGTTGATGCGCACCGCCAAGGCGTCGTGGTCCGCCTCGACCAGCGGGGTGCCGCTATTGATCGTAGCCGGGGTCATGGCGTCGGGAATATCGGGATCGGGGTTCCAGTTATTCGGGGTGCCCCACTTCCCGTCGCCCGCACCGTTGGCGTTGTCCCAGACCAACTCGCCGACGGAGGCAAGCGATACCGTGTCGAAGTGGGACTGGGCGCCGCTGGCTCCGCGGCCGACGCCCAAGCGAATCGTCAGCGACTTGCCAAGGAGACTGCTAAGCGTCGTGGCGTCATACGCCCTGTAGAATTCCTGCCACGGACCGCTCACATCCGGATGCACCGAGTACGTTGGCGCGACCGGTTCTCCGTCGGCCAACAGTTCGAGCACCACAGGGGTCGCCGAGCCATTGGCAATCATCGAAAGTTCATAGGTGTTGCCGGCCTCGACGTTGGCCAGCGGGACGTCCGAGACGATCAGTCCGCCGGCCGGATTGCCCCAACCCCCACCGTTGGACAGGTAATACTGGTCCCCATCCGGGCTAGCGCCTTGGCGTCCTACAGAACCCTGAAGGTTTCCGAAACGGTCAGGGTGCAACGGATCTGGGATAGTTTTGTCATCGTCGGCAGGGTCGTCAATAACTCCGATATCCTCCCAGTCACGTCGGCCGTATGTGCCGCCGTTGTAGCCTACGTCGCCAATATTGATCCACCCTGGCCTGTCGAACCCGACCCACCCGGGGATATCGGCCGTGTCGCCGGTGGTAAAGTCGCTGAATTCATAGGTTCCGCTGTCGATCGGGCAATCCGGTCCTACGCCTTGCGACCATCCGCCCGGTGCTACGACCCCGGTGATCGTAGTGCTGCCCGGTAGGTAAAGCGTTTCGAAATCGCCGTTGGGCACGGGGATCTCCACGGCACGCGACTGATTGCTCAGGGCGCCGCCGAGAATTAAGGCCGCTGCCAGCCCGAGTGTTGCGACGAGTGTCAATTTGTTCATCTTTCGCTCCTCCAAGTACGGAACAATACGAAAACGAGTGAGCAAATAAAAACGCAGCCGGGCACCGAATCCGGCGCCCGGCTGCGATACTTCATGTCCTAACGGAACGGATTTTTGGGTAAATGCCAAGGTTCCGTGCCGCGGTTTTCACGATCTTTTCCCGTCCGCGGTTCAGCGACGCCGCCACCCATACCACACCAGGGACAGCAGGCCGATGGCGGCCAGCAGCAAGGTCGAGGGTTCGGGGACGGCGTTAAGCGTTACATCATCGTAGCGGCTCTGCGAGCCGGCGGCCGGGCGACCGTGGCCCAATACAATCGTCAGAGACTGGCCATCAAGGCCAGCGAGACTGGTAGCATCATAAGTCCGGGAGTATTCCTGCCAAACATCGCTGAGAACCGGATCCACCGAGGAACTGGGCGTGAGTGCTACTCCGTCGGCCAACAGGTCGAGCACCGTAGGGAGCGCCGCGCCATTGGCCATCATCGAAAGCGTGTAGACGAGGCTCTCATCGACCGTACCCAGGGGGTCGGCGGAGACGATCAGTGCACCGGCCGGATTGCCCCAGCCGCCACCGTTGCCCAAGTAAGCCATGGCCCCACCCTCGGTAAAGTTGTGTTGGGTTGATACAGAACCCTGAAGGTTCCCGAAACGGTCAGGGTGCAACGGATCTGGGACAGTTTTGTCATCGTCGGTAGGGTCGTCTATAATTCCGATATCCTCCCAGTCACGTCGGCCGTATGTGCCGCC
>JABMRB010000491.1 GCA_013202865.1 Candidatus Nealsoniibacteriota bacterium
GGGACGATCGCGATGCTGCTCGGTGGCTTGATAGGGCTCGTGTTGCTCGGCCGCCGTCGTCCTTTGCGACGCTAGCAGCGTGTCGTTCGTAGTACCGGCTTCAGCCGGAATATGGGCGGTCTCGGCGTGCCCCGGCGAGGCGTTTTCCGCCTGAAGGCGGTACTACAAACTTGTCTTCTAGGAAGGAAACATGAGAAAGCTCACCAGCGTCTCCGCTGTCGGCGGAACTCGTCTCGACGACGGGAAATACACCCGTGGCAAGCGGGCGATTTCGCGGCGCCGCTTTCTGGGTGGGGTCGCCGCCACGACGGCGTTGACCATTGTCCCGCGGCACGTCTGTGGTGGGCCGGGTCATATCCCGCCCAGCGAGAAAACCGTCTTGGCATGCATTGGCATGGGCGGACAGGGCCACGTCGACCTGTTCAACCTGCTCCGGCTGGACGAGTTGCAGGTGGCTGCCGTATGTGACGTCAACCGCGAAGGTGGCGGGTACATCTCGTGGGATTGGATGCAGGGCAAGGAGCAGAAGTTGGGGGGATGCGAGCCAGCCCGCCGACTGGTCAACGAGCATTACGCCAAGCAGAAGAACCTGGGCAAGTACCGCGGCTGCCAAGCCCACGTCGACTACCGCGAGATGCTCGATAAGGAAGACGTCGACGCCGTGATCGTCGCCACCCCGGATCACACCCACGCTACGATCGCGATGGCAGCGATTCGGCGCGGCATGCACGTTTACTGCGAGAAGCCGCTCGCGTATTCGGTCGCTGAAGTGCGGCAAATCACGCAGGCTGCGCGGCGCAAGGGCGTGGCCACGCAATTGGGCAATCAGGGACAAGCGTCCGAGGAAGCCCGCGTTGTGCAGGAGTTCATCTTGGACGACGCCATCGGCCCGGTCCGCGAGGTTCACGTGACGGTCGGACCGCCGTTCTGGGACGCCCCGGCATCGGGTGGGCCGCCGCCGGAAACTCCCCCCGTACCGGCCGGGTTCGACTGGGATCTGTGGCTGGGACCGGCGCCCGTGCGCCCCTATCATCCCGCCTATCACCCGTGGCGGTGGCGCGATTGGCAGGACTTCGGCACCGGTCCGCTGGGCGACATGGGTTGCCACAAACTGTCGACGGTATTCAAGGCGCTCAAGCTGGAATATCCGATCCGTGTCGAGGCAACTTGCACGGAGATCGGCCCCGAGATTTACCCCCGCCGTTTCGAGGTGCGTTGGGAATTTCCCGAGCGAGACGGCAAGCCCCCGGTCACCCTGACGTGGCATGGAGGCGGCCTGCAACCGCCCCGCCCCGAGCAGCTCGAATCCGATCGCCCGGTGCGCGGCGACGTCTACATCGGCGACAAGGGCACGCTGATGGGAAATCGCCTGGTGCCCGAATCCAGAATGAAGAGCTACAGACGGCCGCCCAAGGTGCTCGCCCGCAGCCCGGGGCAATACAAGGAGTGGGTCGACGCGTGCCGCGGGGGCCCGGCGGCGGGCTCCGATTTCGTTCGACACAGCGGGCCGCTGACCGAAACCCCGTTGCTGGGAAACATCGCCATGCGCGTCGGAAGGAAACTCGAGTGGGACGGCCCGAAGATGAAATTCACCAACGATGAAATGGCCAATCGCCTGCTGCGGAGGGCTTACCGACCCGGCTGGGCGTTGTAACCGGAGCCATCTCGTAGAAGAAGTCACTGCCGCCCGGTCATCTTCAGCAGCTTCGCTTTCAGTTCTTGTTTGACGGCGGCGTGCTGCGGGGCCGTGGCAAGGTTGGTCCACTCGTACTCGTCGTTGTCGTGGTCGTAGAGTTCCTCCGCACCGTTGTTGTAGCGGATGTAGCGCCAGCGCCGCGTGCGGACCGACCAGTGCTGCTTTGCGGGGTTCTTCGCAGTATCCTTGCCGGCAAAAATCATGGTCAGGGCGGCGTCGGGACCGCCCCACGTTTCAGACTTGGGATCCTCCAGCAACGGGCGCAGGCTGTGGCCGTCGAGTTGTGCGCCCTGGTCGCCCTTTCGCGTATCGCCCTGCAAGCCGCAAAGGTCGACGAGCGTCGGGTAGATATCGATCAGCGCGACGGGGTGCTCGGCAACACCGCCGGCAGCCGCGATGCCGGGAGCACGAATAACCAGCGGGACGCGGGCGCTTTCCTCCCAGAGGGAGTTCTTGAACAGGTAGTCTTTCTCGCCCATGTTCCAACCGTGATCGCTGGTCAGAACGATGACCGTGTTGTCGCTGAGCCGGCTGTTGTCGACGGCTTCAACGACCTCACCGACGCACTCGTCGACGGCAGCCACGCTCGCAAGGTAGGCTCGAGCGAACGCTTTGATGCCGGCTTCCATGGTCGGGTAGGATTCTTTCAGCAGGCGGAAGTATCTCAGCCCCTTCTGTTGCTCATCGAATACGTCGGCGTAATGGCAGTCATCCGCATCGTTCTCCCTGATCACCGGGAGCTTGACGTTCTCCAGCGGAAACATGTCGAAGAAACGCTTGGGCACGTGCAGCGGTGTGTGCGGGCGGATGAAGCCGACGGCGAGGAAGAACGGTTTACCGCCCTTCTCTTCGGCGAATGCCTTGATCCGGGCGGCCGCCCATTTGGCGTTACGCTCGTCCGGCGTCGGGTCGCGGCTCTGCTCATCCACGTATCGCATGGGCACCGTTTTGCCCCACGTACCGTAGATCCAGCCCTTCTTCTGCGACTTGTCCGGCGCGTAAGGCACGTCGGATAGCGGCGCGAACGAGCCGTCGACCGACCCGATGCTGCCGAACGGCAAAGGCACGGAGGGATGGGCCACTCGCTGCGAGCCGTTGAAGACGAACGGGCCGTAGTCGGCCTTGTGCTTGAATTCGCTCCAGACGCCCCCGAGGTGGTGGTGCATGAGCTTGCCGGAACCAGCGACGTGGTATCCGTTATCGCGGAAGTGCTCCATGACGGTCTTTGAATGTTTCAGGACCGGATTCTCGTACCACTTGTCCCAAAACAGGTTCTTCGACGTATGGGGATAGATGCCCGTCAGAAAGCTGCTGCGCGACGGCGCGCATATCGGGCTATTGCTGTAAGCACGCCTGAACGCGACGCCGGACTGCGCCAGCTTCTCGATATTCGGGGTTTTCGCCTGGGGATGCCCGCCCATCCCCGTGATGTAATCGTTGAGATCGTCGCAGACGATCAGCACGACGTTGGGCTTCTCGCCAGCTCCGGCAACCGAACACACAGCCCCGGCAACCGAACAGACGGCCCCTGCCACGACCATGCACAATAGGCGCGAAACCATTTTTCTTCTCCGTCTGTTTTCAGGGTCATCCGACTGAAGCGTAGGTTGCCGTTGATGCCGGGGAAATACGAGTTCCTTTTCTCGTAACCGTTCACGGAGAATCGGCGGACAAATGTCTTGGCGTGATAACAGGATGGACAGGATGAAAGACCAATCCTCTACTTCCCTGACACGGCAGCATCGATATTGGGCGGCAAATGCGGAAACCGACAAATCAAACCACGGATTCCACCGATGTCACGGATGAGAAGCGGCGAAATGGCCCGCCTGGCCTCTCCTATCCGTGACATCCGTGTAATCCGTGGTTTCTTCGCTGTTCACTCCGAAATGCAGAACAAATGGTTCTCGCCGCGGATGAATAGTTCGTTATCGACGGGTGCCGGCGTTGCGTCGACCCCTTCGCCGACCGAGTTGCTCGCGACGACGTCCAATTGATCGCTATCCTCAATCACAACGGTCGTGCCGCTGCGTCCGGTCAAGTAGACGTGGCCCCCGACCGCGATCGGTGACGCGTAGGTGCGTTCGACGCCGGGAATTCGAACGGCCATGTAATGGGGCTTTCCCGTCGCCGCGTCAACGCACGACAACTGCCCCGATTTGCCTTTATGGAAATAGAGACGTCCGCCGGAGAGCAACGGCGACGCGATATCGGGCGTATCGCTACCCAACACCCAGGCGACGTGCTTGGTGTTTTCGATGTCGCCTTGGCCGTCCAAACGAAAGGCACCCATAAACGAACCCTGAAAACCGCTCCCGACAAACGCCAGACCGTTGCCGGCCACGGCCGACGCAACCGGGCGCTGGGCCTGGCCGCCGCATCGCCAGAGTTCTTTGCCCGTTTCCAACTCGTACGCTCTCGCGCAGGTTTGCCCGTTCATGACGATCTGTTTGGCCCCGTTGTGCTCGACGACCAAAGGAGTTGCCCAGCACGACGGTTCGTCGCGTTCGGTCTTCCAAACGGTCTTGCCGGTCGATTTGTCGAGTGCGTACAGATACGACGGCCCTTCGTGATCCCAAGGCACCAGGATCTTGTCACCGGCGAGTGTTGGCGAGCTTCCTTCGCCGAAACTGAATCGAGTGTTCATTTGCTCGAAGTCGTCCCGTTTCCATCTCAGGCGGGAATGCTTGTCGAGGAATTCGTGCTAAGCTGCTGCCCCCGCAGCGCGGGCGCAGTTCCTTACGGTGACTTCCACTATAGTGGTCCCGGGAACCTTAATCAACCTGAATTGCCGTGGCAGTGACATCCGCCTACGACCGACCGGCTCGGCTATTGCGAATCGGCCGTTTCGGCGCCGACGAAAACCAGATTCTCGGTCGCACGTTTGACCTCATTCGGTCGGGCCTCCTTGAATTCCTCACTCGCCGCTCCTCATTGTCGGTGGGACGGTCGCATACAACGCCGGTTTCGTAAAGCTTGAAATCGCCAGTGAAAGGCATCTCCACGGTCTACTGTTTCACCGCCCACAAGTACTTCTTGGAGGAAACGTAAAGCGTTCCGTTGGCCACCACGGGCGTCGACCACGATGGCGCACCGAGGGATATCTGACTGAGGAGTTTCATCGCCTTTCCGGCAGCCAAAATGACCAGATGTTTTTCGGTGGGCAGGTAAATGTTTCCGTCCGCCACCATCGTGGAGGCAATCACCCGGCTTTTGGAATCGTAAACCCAGTGTACTTCGCCGGTGTCGGCGTCGAGGCAGTGCAACTTCCCGGCCACGTCCGCAACATAAAGCAAACCGTCGGCGATGGACACCGTGGA
>JABMRB010000492.1 GCA_013202865.1 Candidatus Nealsoniibacteriota bacterium
CTACCTGATCCGGCGGAGCATCTCGAGCTTCGCCGCCGACGCCTGGGCCTACGACATCGGGTACGGCCGGCAGGACCACGACTTCGCCTCCGGCCGCGACCTGAACATCCTGGTGTTGGATACCGAGATTTACTCGAACACGGGCGGTCAGGCCTCCAAGGCCACACCCCGCGGCGCGGTCGCCAAGTTCGCCGCTGCCGGGAAGCCGGCTGGGAAGAAAGACCTCGGCATGATCGCCATGTCCTACGGCATCGTCTACGTGGCCCAGATCTCGATGGGGGCCAACCCGATGCACACCATCCGCTCGATCCGCTCGGCGCTGGACTACCGTGGCACGTCGTTGATCATCGCCTACTCGCACTGCATCGGGCAAGGCATCAACATGACCACGGCGATGAACCACCAGAAGGAAGCGGTGGCCTGCGGCTATTGGCCCCTGTATCACTTCGATCCGCGCGAAGAAGACAAGCCGTTCAACCTCGTCAGCAAGCCGCCGGTGGGTGACTTCAAGGACTTCGCCATGCAGGAAAACCGCTTCTCCGTGTTGGACCGCTCCCGACCCGAACGGTCGGAGAAGCTCCTCTCGCTGGGCCAGGAGGACATTGACCGACGCTGGAAGCTCTACGAAGGACTGGCCGCGGTCGAGCGCGGAACATCCAAAGACAAGGAGAAAGCATGAGCACGAACTTGAGCACGAGCTATCTCGGCCTTCCGTTGAAAAACCCGTTGGTGATCGCGGCCTGCCCGCTGACCCAGGAGCCCGACACGTTGCGGCGTCTGGAGGACTCCGGCGCGGCGGCCGCCGTGTTGCCTTCGCTGTTCGAGGAACAGATCGTCCATGACGACCTGGCCTTCAGCGACGCGCAGGACTTCGCCACCGATAGCTTCCCCGAGGCGTTGACCTTCTTCCCCGAGCCGCAGGAATACCGTACCGGCCCAACCGCCTACCTGGAAATGGTCGAACAGGCGAAAAAGGCCGTTTCGATCCCCGTCATCGGCAGCCTCAACTGCACGTCCACCGGCGGATGGACCAGCTACGCCAAACGCATCGAGCAGGCCGGCGCAGACGCCCTGGAGTTGAACGTCTATTTCTTGGCCACCGACCTGGAACTGTCGGGTGCCGACGTCGAGTCGCAGTATCTCGACGCCGTTGCAGCCGTCAAGCAGTCGATCTCCGTGCCGCTGGCCGTCAAGGTCGGCCCCTATTTCAGCGCGATGGGCAACATGGCCAAGCGGCTGGCTGAGGCCGGCGCCGACGGGCTCGTGTTGTTCAACCGCTTCATCCAGCCGGACGTCGACCTGAAGAAAATGGACATCTCACCCGAGTTGCTGTTGAGCACCCCCGGCGAGTTGTTGGTGCCCTTGCGTTGGGTGGCAATCCTCCGCGGGCGGATCGACGCCTCGCTGGCCATCAACGGCGGCATCGACGACGCCGAGGGTTTGTTGAAGGCCCTGCTGGTCGGCGCCGACGTGGGCATGGTTGCCTCGACCCTTTACCGGCACGGTCTGGATCACATCGAGACGCTGCTGGACGGTCTTGCCCAACTGATAAAGCTCAAGCATCTCGAGTCGGTCGAACAGCTCAAAGGCAGCATGAGCCGGGAGAACTGTCCCGACCCGGCCGCCTTCGCCCGCGGCAACTACATGAAGGCCCTGACCTCCTTCACCGGCCCGGCAATTTAGCCAAGGTTCGTATTGCGTGAAGGTTCGTATTGCGTGAAGGTTCGTAGTGACCCGATTCATCGGGTTCGACGTTTCTGATTGGACGCAAAACCGCATGAATGCGGTCACTACAAACGGCCCAGGGACGAACTGACACCAGGAGATCGACCGTGACCACCCCGGACAACGACCGGAGCACGTCGCTGGGCGACGTCAAACAGCTTGGCCTTTTCGCCGCAATTGCCAGCCTCAGCTACGTCTTCTGGGTCGTCGGTGCGATGGAAATGGTCGAGCGGCTGGCGTTCTACGGCGTCAAGGCGGTCGCGTCCCTCTACGCCACTGACCCCGTGTCGAAGGGGGGACTGGGCGTGACGCCCGCGGAGTTCGGCGTCCTGATGGCCTGTTGGGCGGCGGTCCAGACGGTCCTGCCAGTCTTTACCGGTGCGCTGTCGGATCGGTTCGGCTACAAGCTGACCATCTTCTGCTCGACGATCATCAAGATCCTCGGCTACGTCACGATGGCCGTCTTCCATTCTTATTGGGGCTTCTTCGGCGGTGCGGTGATTCTCGCGGCGGGAACGGCCATCTTCAAGCCCGGCATTCAGGGCACGCTGGTCAAGGTAACCAGTCGTGCCAACAGCTCGATGGCGTGGGGCGTCTTCTATCAAACGGTCAACGTCGGGGGATATCTCGGTCCGATTGTCGCTGCCCGAATGCGGTCCGATTTCGCCGCGATCTCACCCGCCTACGGCTGGATGATGGTCTTCGTCGCCTGCGCTCTGATCATCAGCGTCAATTTCCTGCTGCTGTTGACCTATCGCGAAGTCGGCCAGGAAGAGCGGCTCGAACGGGCCCGGCTGCGCCGAGAAGGCAAACTCCACCAAGATAACCTGTTCGTCGAATCGATCCGCGAATTGGCCAAACCTCACGTCTTCGTCTACCTGGCCATCTTCTCGGGGTTCTGGTTCATGTTCATGGCGTTGTTCGACGTGTTGCCGATGCACATCCGAGACTGGGTCGACCGGACCGACATTATGAGAACGCTCTTCCTGGACGGCCAGACGAGCAACCGGTTCTTCATATTCATGCTCGGAATGAACGAAGACGGCACGAACATCAATCCGGAGGGCCTGCTCAACGTGAACGCCGGGCTGATTATGATCACGTGCTTCGCCTTCGCCTACGTCAGCGGGTTGATGCGGGCAACGACCAGCATGGTGGTCGGGACGATCCTGGCGACGGTCGCCCTGTTTGTCCTCGGCCACGCCACGGCAGGCTGGACCATGGTCGGCGCGATCGCCATCTTCAGCGTCGGCGAGATGCTCTCCAGTCCCAAGTTCAGCGAGTTCATCGGCAACTTCGCCCCGCACGACAAGAAAGCCATGTACCTGGGATTCTCTCAGATCCCGATCGCCGTCGGCTGGACTCTGGAAGGATTCCTGGGCCCTTGGCTCTACGGCATCTTTGCCTCCAAGGACAAGTTCTCCCGAGATCTTCTGCTGGATCGCCTGCCGTCAGGCACCGCTGCGTTGCCCGGCGGGGATGAACTGGCGGCTCTGGCGAAGGACTCGACGCTCAAGCTCGAGCAAATCCAGGATCTGGGAACGAAAGGGGCCGAGAAACTCGTCGACGGCATCCCGCAAGGCGAAGCCTTCGATTGGCTCGTCGCCATGACCGGCGAATCCCCCAAGGCATTGACCGATCTGCTCTATCAAACGCACAACATTCCCGTGGTCTGGTACATCATGGGTGTCGTCGGCATCGTCTCGGCCGTGGGGATTTACATCTACGGCAAGTGGATCCTGACGCTGAACAGGCAGGAGAAGGAGTCGGTGTAGCCGTCTCGCTCCGCGAGACGCAGCTTCATCTCGCCGCAGCGAGATGGCTACTTTCGGAGCGGCCACTACGAACGGCCCCTCTTGCCGGGCCGTCTTCTGCAACTTATCATCGTTGGCGCCTTTCAGTCTCCAACGCAAGGAGTTGCACGACGATGAAACGTATCTTTCCGGCAAGACCCGACGCATCGACCGCCGCTCGTTACATGGCGGTGATCGCCATGACTGCGATGCTGCTGTCTCTTGCACCGTGTGCAGCCGCCGCCGAACGAACCACGATACCCCTGTGCGACGGCTGGTTCATCAAGCAACTCGACACCGACCAACCCGACGTGCCCGCCTTGACCCGCGAGGCGGCTTCGCCCGGCGACGCATGGCTGCCCGCCCGCATGCCGGCCCAGGTCCACGACGTGCTGCTGGCCCACGGCAAGATCCCCGATCCGCACGTCGGCCGCAACGCAACCGAGAGTGCTTGGGTCGGCGAGAAAGATTGGGCCTACGCCTGCACGTTCGCCAGCCCGACGTCGGCCGGCGGACCGGTTCTGCTGCGGTTCGACGGGCTCGACACGCTGGCGGCCGCCTGGCTCAACGGCAAGCCGATCGGGCGGTTCGACAATATGTATCGCCAATACGCCGTCGACGTCGCCGAACAACTCGCCCCGGCCGGCAAGCAGAACGTCCTGCTGATCGTCTTCTCCTCGCCGCTGCGGTTCGTCAACCGGGTCAAGAAAGAGCCGGGCTACGAAGACGTCAGCAAGAACCACTACCTCCGCAAGTCGCACTCCGACTTCGGCTCGTACCTCGGCGCCCGGCCCCATGCGGCCAAGGTGGGCGTCTATCGCGACGTAACGCTCGACGTGACGACCGCGGCCCGGATCGAAGACGTCTGCGTTCGGCCGAAGTTATCCGCCGATTTCAAGCGGGCCGACGTCCATGTGGCCGTAGAAACTGCCGGGGCCGAAGCGTCGCTGCGATGGATCTTGAAAGATCCGGCCGGCAAACTGCTCGGCGACGGGTTGGCGACGACGTATGACAACAAGTGCTCGCTGCAAATCCCGGTCGAGAACCCCAAACTCTGGTGGCCGCGGACCCATGGCACGCCGCATCTCTATCAACTCGACGTAACCCTTGCCGATGAGGACAGAACACTCGACCGCCGCACGATCACGTTCGGCATCCGCGACGTGAAACCCGTGCTCGAAGACCCGGACACCGGTGAAAAGCGCTTCCGCTTCGACGTCAACGGCCGCACAGTGTTTCTTCGTGGCGCATGCTGGGCACCCGTCGAAGGCATGACCCATTGCTGGCGGCACGACCGGGCCGTCAAGCTGCTGGATCTGCTGGAGCATGGGCGGATGAACGTGCTGCGGATCTGGGGCGAAGGACACGTCCCGCCCCAGGAGTTCTACGACGAGTGCGACCGCCGCGGCGTGCTCATCTGGCAGGACTTCATGTTCGGCTACGGCATGCATCCCAGCGGCAACGAGGCGTTCGACGAAAACTGCCGGCTGGAAATCGAGCAGATGGTCCGCCGGCTGCGCAATCACGCATGCCTCCTGCTCTGGTGCGGCGGCAACGAGAACCACATGGGCTGGGATTTCCGTTTTGGCACGAAACCGGCCGTGGGCAGCCCGTTGTTCGCGCGGATCATGCCGCAGGCGGTCGCCCGGCTCGATCCCGATCGGCTCTTCCATCCCAGTTCGCCTCATGGTGGCCGGGTGCCCAACTGGCCGCTGGAAGGCGACTGGCACGACTACTCCACGTTGAAGTTCTGCCCGGAAGCCTCCGTGCCGCTGTATGCCTCGGAGGTCGGCCGGGCCAGTGCGCCGTCGCTGACGAGTATGAAGCGATTTCTCAGCCCGGAGGACCTTTGGCCCGCCGGTTACGACCCGGCGGTCCGCACGCCCGGCAAACCGGCCTGGCCGCCGATGTGGCAATATCGCTCGGTCGGCGGGTCGTGGGACAAGGTGGGCCGGGTCGAACAGTTCTGCGATCCGGCCTCGGCCGAGGACTTGATCCGCGTGCTCGGCACGGCCCACGGCGCGTATCTCCGCGACCGCGTCGAGCGCCAGCGCCGCGGCGTACCCGACGGGGCCCCGGACGGCAACCGGCGGTGCTGGGGCAACATGGTCTGGCGGCTGAACGACTCCTGGCCGATCGTCTACTGGAGCGTGATCGACTATTACCTCGAGCCCAAAATCCCCTACTACTTCCTCCGCCGGGCGTACGATCCGGTGCTGATCTCGTTCGAGCAGACCGCCGATCAGATCGCCGTCTGGGTGGTCAACGATTCGCCCGAGCCGGTCGCCGGTACATTGATCGTCAGCCGGCGCCGTTTCGACGGGGCGACCCGCGGCAAGGTGCAAGCGGAAGTCGCATTGAAACCCGGTCAGTCCAAACGGTGCCTGACCACCACCGACCTGGGTCCGATCTATTTGCGCAACGAGTTCGTCCACGCCGAGTTTGCCGGCCGAGAGGCAACGCACCTGTTGATCGGCGAGCGGTTTTTGCACCTGCCACAGGCGAAGTTGACCGCGCGGGTGGTCGACGGTAAGATCGAGATCGCCACCGACGCTTACGCCCGGCAAGTCACGCTCGAGATGGAAAGCGTCACCGGTGCCGTTTTCGAAGACAACTTCTTCGATCTGCCTCCCGGCGACAAACGAACGATCGCCGTGGTTGATTCGGCGGGCGGGAAGAACCTGGTAATCAAGGCACTCGGCGCCGATCCGATTCGGATGCCGTATGATCGGCGTACCGATTGAAATGGATGGCCGAAGAATTGCGAGCTGAGCCTTTCGAGTGTAGGATGTGTTTCCGTCCCCTGGTACTACTGCTTGAACTTCCGGGGTGTCAGCGAATAGGAGGCAAACTGAATGAGATACTCTATTCACGTCTGTGCGTTCGTGTTTCTCTCTGCCGTGGGCTGTTCTGACGGTACGACAGGCAAACAGAATGTTGGTGCGAACGGAACGGAACGGCGGCGGAGGACAGATCGAGCTTCTCCGCTGCCCACAAGTATTCCATCATGCGCATAGGGTTCTTGAGGGATTTTAGTGGGTGAATAGTAGTTTTTGAGCGTTTGATGGGCGAGAATGTCGTCCATGAAC
>JABMRB010000493.1 GCA_013202865.1 Candidatus Nealsoniibacteriota bacterium
AACCGATAGCCATCGTTGCTAGCGGTCATGAACACGGCCGTTCTAATTGTCGCTCACACGAAACAACAGACCCTGCTAGCATGCCCCTCCCTCGGCCGTTCTAATTGCCGCTGAGACGGGAAAGCTAATTGACGCCTTAGACTTGGCTCGGCGGGCGGCGAATGAGAATGGTAAGATCTTCACTCTCCGCTTCCGGCTTTTGTGCAAGCCGAACGGGGTGCTCGGAAAGGACGTTTTTTACAATCCCAGAATCCCCGGGGAACCATCCGCCGCATTCCTACGACCACAAGGTAGCCAGCAGTTTGTCCACAGCCTCCGCAGCAGCGTCTTTCTGTGCCGGGCGCTGGGTGGCTGGCTGGTCGAGGCCGGTGAACCAAGCCAGGTTGGCCAGTGAGGATTCCTGGGATCCCTCTGCGCCACCGGAGAGGTCGATCAGCTTCATGTTGCTGACCTGGGCCAGAAGCATCGGCGGATCGGGCGCCGATCAGGCTAATGGGGTGGCCTTGGACGCTGAAAACCGCGTCTACCTGACCGGGATCTTCGAGCAGACCGTGGATTTCGACCCGGGTACGGGCATCTTCAAGCTCAACAGCACCGGCGGCGGCGACCTGTTCCTCTCCCGGCTGGACGCGATGGGCGAGTTCAGCTTTGCCCAGTCGGCCGGTGGGAGCACGGGCGACGAGGAGGCACTGGGCATCGCCGTGGGCCCGAGCGGAAACATCTCCATCACCGGAGTCTACTTCTCGGACCAGGCAGACCTCGACCCGACCGATGGAACGGCGTGCGTGAGTCTTGGCATCCATCTGGTATCCTGACCGGTACGTAAGACGTGGCGGCAGTAGTCATGGCAACAGACAACAGTTTAGTCGCTCCTTCGTGGCCGAAAAAGGCAATTCCATCGGATGAAGTCACCCGAGATAGACCTCCATCACGGCAGCCGCCAATCCCTCAATGGCTCCGACTGCAAGCATGATTTGGGGCACTTCGGCATCGACGTGGTTGTCCCGCTCGAGTTGGTTGACGATTTCCTCCCGCCTTCCGGCAGGCCGGCGTTTTCGCTGTATCTCTCGACCAGCCCTTCCCTGATGGCAGCGATTGCGTCATCCTTGATATGGTCGGGCGTATCGGAAGTGGGTTTTGCCCAAGACAGAAACGCCACGTCGTCGACATCCTTCGAGCGCCTTGTCATCTCGTGGATGGTCGATTTAGGTATTCGCCCAACCCTGTCGGATATCTTCGGTCTGCCTGCCATTTCTGGTACTCCGTCTGAAGTGCCGTCTTTAGAACTTGAGTATTTACGCGCGTCGCGGAATCCAACCTTCGGGGACCTGAACCGCCACCACTTCTCCGCGAACACACACTTTTCCATTCGCCGATACGGTAGCGGTCACCACAACCTTGCGGCCCTCGACCTGCTTCACTTTCCCACGGATCTCCAGGGGCACACCGAGCGGCGTGGGACGGATGTAGTCCAGGTGCAACGATGCCGTCAGAAAACGAATTGGCGGTTGCGTATCCATCGCTCGGCGCTCCGCTCGATATGCCGCCGCGGCTGCCGTTCCCGTGCCATGACAATCGACGATGGAGGCAAGTAGGCCACCATAGACATAGCCTGGAACTGCCATGTGATAGGGTTTGGGATCAAAAGTGGCGACGGTTTCCTCACCGTCCCAATAACTTTTCACTTTCAGTCCATGTTCATTGAGCCGACCACAACCGTAGCAATGGCTCACTTCATCCGGGTAGTAGTCTTGAAACGCTTTCTGATCCATGTATGGATGCCTCATCTATTCCTACAGCTACGGTCGCCGGACCGTGGTTTCCGCTGCCATAGCTACGACAATAATTGATCGAGAGTCCCTTAAAACCCGCCGGCAAGGAGTCCAAGTTGGTCGGCGGCCTCGTCGATGGTGATGCCGTCCGGGCCGTCGATTTCCAAGTCCAAGCCGGCCGCCGGAGTAGTGAGTCGCACGCCTACGCTGGGTGAGCCCCAGCCGCATCCGAGGGTTTTCGTGACCTTCAATACCTTGGCGTTTGGGTAGGCGATCTCGGCAGCCGCTTCCCCTTCTTCACACGACAAGGGAATGATGACGGTGGCTTCTTTGAAGAACTTCCTGGTAGCCTCTTCCTTGGTGCGTTTGGCGTTCAAGTCCAGAGAGCACGCGATCCCGATCAGTTCCCTGCGGACCACGTTGAACCCATCCGCCTCGAGCTTATCCGCAAGGCCGGCCAGCCCGATCCTGCCGCCCAAGCCTTTGCACTTTTTCGCACAGTTGTTGCAACTGAGGACGATGATCTTGTCCTCTGATTTCAGTTTTGACTTCAGTGAGTCGTAGTCGAGTTGCCGTACGGAAATGATCATACTTCAACCTCCATGAGAGACGGCGAGTTTTTCGCCTTCGAGCATCGTTTGACTGTCGCCGAGCTTGAATTCTTGGCCTGCCAGGTCCTCATAGCCGGAAAATGGAATGACCAGCTTGACGACGCCGTCCGCCTTGCTCACGATAAACAGGCCGAGCGTGTCGCTAGCGGGTACGAGCTTGACGTCGGGATATGCCGTTTGGAATCCCTTCATCGCGCCGTCGCAGGCCATCATCACGCA
>JABMRB010000494.1 GCA_013202865.1 Candidatus Nealsoniibacteriota bacterium
ATGTTGCACACTTTTTCTTGATTTGGGGGTTTCAGAAAGCAACATTTCCGACGGCCCGATCTGGCCCGCCGAGTCGAAGCCGTTTCGGCGTATGGTCTATTCGGTTGTCAAAGATCGGCACATGTACTAACGTATCAGATCGATCTGGCGTTTTCCAGCCGGGTTTTCGGGCCATATCTCACGCGATGCCTCAAGCGTTAATCCCTGATCCCGGCCTGACCCCCATTACTCATACGTAGATTTTCGGAACGAGCACTTGCAGCTTCAGGATATGGACATCCTTTGGCTAGTATGCTGTATCATTGACGAATCGACCCGACTTCGTACGGGCGAGACACTGCCGAACCAATTATACCATCTCCTCGAATGGTGGAAATCTCCAGAGGCATTTCCCGGTCCTGGATGTGTGGATGTCAAACTGGAAGAGTTCCTGAGGAATGAAGAATCGCTCATAGTCCTGCGACGTTTGGTCGATAGTGTTGAAGTTTCCCTTCGGGGATTTGGGAGTACTGTTCCTGGCGGGTTCCTTAACCGCGTGAGCAATCGGGCTACGTACCGTTTTGAGGACCAGAACACGGCGCATCTGTTGAGTGTTATTTCACAATTCCGTGGTCTCATTGACGAAATGGGGTCATGACGATCTGGACGATCTGTAATGGGGGTCAGAGAAAGCGCCGGGATAGACCGGCTTGGGATTGGGAATGAAAGCGTCCTACAGGGAAGACGTAGCCAGTCACTCTGGCCTCGAACCGTACGCTGGCGGTGGTAACATCGTGGGTGTATCATTGTTGCGGCTTCGCCGGTGGCGGGAGTGTTGGGTAAGTCGGTGACCGGGGCGTTGGGGGGTGGCCGGGTGGCGATCGCAACCGGCATGTTGACTGCCGGCGTGGCGGAGAAACTGGCCATCGACACGACGTTCTACGCCACGGGCCTGGACCCGCAGGCGTTTTCACGTTACTCGACGAACCCGGGCGCGACGAGCATCGAGTACGGCATCAGCATCGCCACCGCCGGGCTCTACAACGGCGGCGCCCACATGATGACCAGCGGTCTGGCCCGCTCACTGGCTGGCTCCAACAACAAGATCAGCCGCGCCGTCTACTACGCTTTGCGTAGAAGTGGAGCGACCGGTAGAATGTACCCGAAGGGGTTGGCGCCGAGCGGTGGTGTTTGCTTCACCGCGGGCCATGAGATCCTTCTCGACGAGCCGATTGAGGCCGTGGTGGCTAAGAGCGAGTTCGTCGGCGCCAGCGCCACCTGGGACAAGAACTGGCTGACTGCCGGCGTGGGCTTGGCGATTGTGGCCGGGGCGGGTATGGTGGTGCAGCAGCGTCGGCGGAAGCGAAATCGTCGGGAGGAGAGCCTGGACCTGCTGTTCGCGGAGGAAGAGTACCTGCCCATGGCCGAGGAAGAGTCCCACATCGAGAAGGAGTTGTGCGGGTCCTGTGTCGACCCGGAGACGGAAGCGGCTGTCGCCGAGGCCGTGTGGGCGGAAGATTTTGGTCCGGGTCAGTTCGCACCCGCCACCGCTACGGCAGTGGCTCGGCGGGGTCCTGCGACAGCGGTTGACCTGCGGCCTGGGCGGCCGACAAGAGATTCTCGCAGGCGAGACGAGACGCCCACCCGTTCCACACGCCCGGCGTCACGTGCGAGGCGTTGGCTGGCAATTCTGCCGTTGCTGCTGGCGGCCGCATTTTGTCTCTGGAAGGCGTCGCCCGACGCACCGCCGCCGCAACACGAGGCCGCTGCGCCGGCCGAATCGTTCCAGGGCGTGCGGCTGACGAAGCCGATCGAACAGATCGAGCCGGGTGACTACGTTCTCAGCCGCGATCCGGAGACGGGCGAGGTGTCTCGAAAGCGCGTTCTCGAAGCGTTTTCCAGGACCACGGACCACCTGCGGATACTGGAAATTCGCTCCGCCGCGGGCGAAGTCCAGACGGTTCGCACGACGGACGAGCACCCGTTCTGGGTAACCGGCCAGGGCTTCATGGCGGCCCGGGAATTGACGGTCGGCGACCGCATCGACCAAAGCGACGGCGCCGCCGCGACGGTCGTGTCGACGGAATACGAGCCGCATCCGGAAGGCCACCCGGTCTACAACTTCACGGTCGAGGGCAACCACACGTACTTCGTCTCGGCCCCCGGCAGCCGCGCTCCGCCGCTGTTCGTTCACAACGCGACCTGCAATCCTGCAGGATTGCGTCGGCAGCAGTTCATTCCGGCCGACGAGGTGTTTGGCGCACCAAAGAGAACAGTGGGAAGACCGAGCCCGCGGCAATCCGAGTTCGATGTAAATGGCTTGAACCCCAACCATCGCCCGCAGGTCTCATTCAGTAACGGAAGAGAAGTTCCGTATGGCAGTAGAGGCAGTGTAAGGCCAGACCATTTCCGTGTCGGTGAGGCGCTGGAAGTCAAGAACTACGATGTACTGCAACCGAGTAATCGAGCGAATTTGTACAATACGATACATCGGCAGTATCTCCAGAGGATAAGTAACCTACCGAAGGGCACGCACCAGAGAATAGTGATCGACATTCGAGGTCAAAACGTGCCAGAGTCGATCTTGATGCGAGTTAGGAGTAACATCCAAACAATCACTCGTACTCCGGATGTCACAGTTGGTTTCTTGCGGTAAAGATGCAATGGAAGAACTAGATCTAGATTGGGGAATTGCAACGCCCGAGGGCTATGATGACGCAAACAGGGAAGCGTTGCACGTCCTCAACGTGAACTTCATCGGTGAGGCGAACAGAAACCGAGTGGTGAAATTCGCATGTGCGAGGGTGTTGCACTTTCACAGGCACTTGCCAAAAGGCAGTTCGCAAAGAGTTAGGTTTGACCTAAGAGGGCAATTAGTCAGCAACAAGACTTTGGAATTTGCGCGGCAAGCGATCGTCGAGGAAACCGCAAAACATGGAATTCAAGTATCAGTCGAATTTCTAACGAACTAGCAATGGCTTATAACTTTTCAGCTGAGAAACGAGGCGATCAGGATTTGCAAATCTTGCACGAGCGACTTTCTCACTTCGGTTTAATCGAGTTCTTCCCCGTGGAAGTTAGTGGCGAATCGTTGACCTTAGGGATTTCGATTCCGTTTAGGGCAATGGATGAACCGCGATTTGAAAATGAACTTGAAAACGTGATGACGTACTTGGTCTCTGAGGAGGGTTTCCAAGTGACCGATCTGTTTACGGGAAACCCTGTAAGTGCTGGCGACATATCTGGTTTAGCCAAGCAGATTTCAGGCTGAGCGAAAACGGCTGTCCTACCCCAGCGGATTTGATGTGGCACACATTAGCCGGGAGGAGACGGCCTGACAGCGGGGTTTCCGTGGCGGGAATCCTGAGAAGACAACGACGACGAGTTAGTCGCTCGCTCTTGGTCTTTAGAAACTCGGTTAGAGAAGCGCGGCAACGCGACGTCTGGGCAGACCGGTAGCCATAATGGCCAGCCAATTCTTAACTCGCGCTCTCAGCACGTCGCCAGCCTCTTCACGCCCGACGGATCTTGACCTTCAGAGAACCGTCGATCTGCTCGGACGTGACCAGGATCAGGTATCCGCCTCCTCCGGCGCCCGAGAGTTTCATGCCACAGGCGACGCGGGTGGCACCGTCGATTTTGCGGAGTGGATGTTGCCATTTCGTTCGACTCGTTCGCAAAATCGCCGGTGTTGCTTGCAACAAGAGGAAGTCAGAATTCCCAGGTGATCGGCACGCCGACCATCTGCGCGTATTGCCGAAGTTGGCCGTGCAGGAACTGCTTCAGTTGTCGGCTGGACCGACTCTTTCATACGCGCATAAACGGGCTAAGGCGACCTGTTTCGGGAAACCAGACGATAGCAGGAAAACGTCACGAATTGGGCATGTAACTCATCGTCGTAGATCCGTCGTGTCGCCATCCAGCCATTATCACTTCCTCAAACGACCGACGCAATCCTCTTGTTGCCAAGGCAACCCGCGGACTTTCTTCAATTTGCAATGGCCAATTTACAATGGCCAATTTGCAATTCCCTTCACAACGCGCCGGGGTAAACCCGGCGGCTCGCTATTCGGTTTCTAGAAGGTAGCCTTCCAGGCCGCTGATCGCTGCTAGTAGGCGGCCGGCGGGGTCGACGTAGTAGACCCAGGGTAGGATGCCTTCGCCGACGTGGTCGTAGGCGTGGAGCGTGATCGGTTTGGTGGAAAAGGTCGCGTCGACTGTCTCGCGAAAGGAGAGCCGGTGGTTGGGTTTGACCTGGTCGAAATGGTCGATCAAGGTGAACTCGATCGGCTCGGTCTGTTCGCGGGGCAGACGTGTGACGGCGTCGAACAACGCCCAGTTGAGCGTGTACGGCCCGGGCATGGCGATTCGGCGGGTTGTGCGGCCGGCGCCGATTTCGATCTTGCCCTGGGCGAACGTGGCCGACTTGAGCAGTTGCGTACCGGGGACAACGCTCTGCTCGCCGATCACGCGGCGGTTGAACTGCCAGCGCTGGGGCGTCGAGAGCCGGTTGTCGGCGGCAAGATGCAACGTGGCGTTCAGCCGGGCCTCGCCGCCGGTGAGCCGCTTGCGATGTCGGAGGTCGATCGCCACACGGCCCAGCTCGCCAACGCGTCGCGCCAGCGACAGGCTGCCCATGCGGGCCGGCCGGTTGGCCAACGTGTAGATCCCGTAAGTCGCGCTGTATGGCCCGGCCGGATCGAAAGGGGTCTGCGGCGGTGAGAGTAACTTCTGCACGTTCGCGAAGGTGCAGAGCGGAAACGGCAACACGGGCTCGGTCGCTGTGGCAGTCATGATGTGCGTCTCCCAGGGCGTTGTTGCTGGTTAGGGCGTGGCTTCGGCCGGGGCTTCGCGGGCCCGGGGGTCGGCTCGATCGGGCGAAGCCGCGACTGAAATTCCGCGAGCAGTTTGCGATGATCGGCCAACACGCCGGCGTGCTTCGCGTCCCGGTAGAGATTCTTCATCTCCCACGGGTCGGCCTTCATGTCGAAGAGTTGCTCGACCGGGTCGTCCTCATAATAGACGTACTTGTATTGTGCGGTCCGCAGCATCCGCCCGACGATGTGATGCTCCGATGAAACGTACTCGCGCCACTCGACCGGCTTCTGCTGGAGCAACGGCCGGAGACTGCGGCCTTGCCCGTGCTCGGGCGGATCGACGCCGGCGTAGTCGCACAGCGTGCTCATCACGTCGAGCCCCGAGATCAGGTGGGCGTCGTCGCGGCGGCCCTCTGCAATCCGCCCCGGGCAGGAGACGATCATCGGCACCTTGACCGATTCCTCGTACGGATACCATTTCGAGACGTGCGAATGGCGTCCCCGGCCGTCGCCGTGGTCGGAAGTGAAGAGGATCACCGTATTGTCGGCCTCGCCGGTCTGCTCGACGGCGCGGAGCACCCGGCCGACGTCGGCGTCGAGCATCTCGACCATGCGGGCGTAGATGTAGAGATAGTATCGCCATTGCTCGTCGTTGAACCGGTCGCAGACGATGGCGTCGAGCTTCTTCGGCGCCGGCGGTCGCGACTTGTTGTTCGGCGGCAGCTCGGGCAACCGGTCGCGAATCTGCTCGAAAGCCAGCTTGTCCGGCATGCGGTTGCCTACGTGGTTGCCCCAGAAGCAGATGTCGTGCGGCTGAAGAAACGACGCAACGAGCAGGTAGGGTTTGTCCCGGCTGCGGCCTTTCAGATAGGCCTCGCAGGTGTGCGAGACGACCGTGTCGTCCAGATCGCCTTGCCCGCCGCGGGCCGGCAGCACGCGGAAACCGTCCTGTGGTCTGGGCACCGCACCGGGCAGATGCCATTTGCCACAGTAGACGCTTGCGTAGCCGGCGTCGGCTAGCCGGTGGCCAATGGTCGGGCAGCTTGGGTGGATCGGCCGGCCGTTGCTGATTACGCCCGTCTCCACCGGCATCCGCCCGGTCATCAGCGAGCTGCGCGCCGGGGAGCAGACCGGGCTGGTGCTGTGCGACTCGGTGAACGTCGTGCCGCGGCGGACGAGCCGGTCGAGGTTGGGCGTGTGGACGTCCGGGCAACCGTGTGCGCCGATCGCATCGAGCCCGAGCTGATCGCAGATGACCATCAGCACGTTAGGCCGTTTGCTCTTGGAGAGCGCCGGTGCCTGCGCAGCGGCGACGTCGCGGCCCAGCAGCGTTGCCCCGGCGCCCACGGCTCCGGCTTGAAGAAACTGCCGCCGGTTGGTATGCCCGTTGGTTTGATTGCTTGGCATGGAGGCAGTCCTTGGAGTTGCGTCAGAATTGGATCTCACACTTAGGCAAAGTCGCGCGGAGTTTCTCGACGCGTTGTTTGGTCACGGAGGTTACGCCGAGGTTGAGTTCTTCGAGGTTGGTGAGTTTCTCGAGATCGTCGAGGCCGTCGTCGTCGATGAAGGCCTGCTGGAGGTTGAGCTTGCGGAGGTTGGCGAGCCCGGCAAGGTGCTTGAGGCCGGCGTTGTCGATCGGCGTGTTTTCGAGGTTGAGCTCGGTGAGTTTCGAGAGGCCGGCAAGGTCTTCCAGCCCGGCGTTGCTGATCTGCGTTTGCCAGAGGTTCAGCCAAGTCAACTCGGTACACAGTCGCAGATGCTCGGCTGCCGCGTCGCCGGCTCGGGTCTGACTCAGATCGAGCCGTCGCAGTAGCTCGGGCTTCTTGAGGTGGGCCAACCCGGTGCCGTCGATGTCCATCGCTCGCAACGAGAGCCGCTGGAGCTTGGGCAGCTTGGCCAGATGGACGAGGCCTTCGTCGGTGACGGTCTGGCATTGCAGCAGGCTGAAGTCATCGACGTCGGGGAAGTTGCCGAGCATGCTCAGCCCGTCGTTGCTGACGACGGTTTGCTCCAGGGCCAAAGTCGTCAGGCCGTGCATGCCGGCCAAATGGGCCAGGCCCTTGTCGGTAACCGACGGCGATTGGATCTTCAGCGTCGTCAGTCCGGTCAGCCCTTTGACGTGTGCCAGTCCCGGGTCGCCGATTCGCGTGCAACCGCGCAGATCGAGCGTTTCGAGCGACGTCATCTTGCGGAGGTGAGCCAGCGCGTCGTCGGTAATGTTGGCAAACAGCAGGTGCAACGCTCTCAGATCAGTTAGCTTCTCGAGATGGGCCACGCCGTCGTCGGTGACGGACGGGCTCCAGACGCTCAACTCCTGCAAGCCGGCCAATGAGGCGAACAGTTTCAGGTCGTCGTTGGTCGTTTCGTTTTCCGGGATCTTGATGCCGTCGATCCGGTCCGCCGTGCCGCGATCGATCGTGCCGCCCAATTCCTCGACCCGCTTGACGACGGCCGCGACCACCTCGGCATCCTGCGGGGGCAGTTTGGCGGCCGCGGGCTCATTGCCGCCGGGTTGCGTGGCGTCGTCCGACGGCTTGCAACCTCCGAGCCAGATCAGGGCCAGCACGGCCAACGTGGCGATGTGACGTTTCATCGGAGCAATCCTCCTTGTGTTCGATTGGCCGGTCCACCGGTTTCTTTGCATGCCCCGCAGTGATGATAGTGTTTCGAGCAGAGGGGGGATAGTGGATAGTGAGGGGTGGATAGTGGATAGTGGATAGTGGATAGTGGATAGTGGATAGTGGGGAGTTGATAGTGGGGAGTGGG
>JABMRB010000064.1 GCA_013202865.1 Candidatus Nealsoniibacteriota bacterium
GATGGGATTCGTCCGATAGGATGACTGGCTGTAAGTGATTAACCCGTAGCTGGATTCGCAAGAATTCAGCCGGAGTGCGAAAGACCGAATTCTTGCGAATCCGGCTACTCCTGCTTCAGCGTAATACCCTTGATAAACCAGCCGGTAAACGCGGGCGTCGATTCGCTTGTGACCGTCGCGCCGGCCGGGCCTAGCTTGCGGCGCACGACCTGGAACTCCGGCAACTTGCTGCCGTCGATCTTCTGCTTGCGGATCTCGCCTTCCTCGCCCGTGCCGAACAGGGTGTTCAACACCCGCGCGAGCATCGTTTGGCCCTCGGGCATCTTGCCCTGCTTGATTAGCTCGTAGGTCGGGCGGAATTGCTCGGCGGTTACCGAGAAAATCTGGGCACACTTCTGGGTGACCTTGAACTCCGGCTTAGCCATCGCGGCGTTGACCAACTGGTAGTCGACGCTGTTGCCCAACTGCTGACGCTTCTCGCGCGGCTTGAGCACCTCCAGGAGAAAATCGACGTGCGAGGCTACCAGCAGATGCCCGCTGTTGCCCTGGACTACGACGGTTACCGCCTGATGGGGCAACAGCCGGGCCTGACCGTCTTCTTTCTCGTCGTCGCCTTCATCTTCTCCTCCCAGCGACGGCAGTTGGATGTCGATGTCCGGGATACCGGACTCCTCCTCTTCGATGATCTCCCAGATTTCCAGCCCGTTGTGTTTCCGCAATTTGGCACTGGGGTCGTCTTCCATCGCCTTGCGGATCGTCGCGGCCAGGGCCTTCGGATTGTTTGTTTCAATTGCGAAAAGCAGCCGCTCGCTCGTCGGCGTGATCGGCTGTTCGTACTTCGTCAGAATGGTCACCCGCTGGCCCAGATGTTTGATAAGATCCTCGCGCAAGTCGATCTGCGGGCCGTTGGGATCCTCAATCATGCTCCTCAAAACCTCTTCCCAGATACCCGTCACTTCCTCGTAGGCGAGAAGCTTCTCCGTTCCCTTGCGGATCACGTAGGTAACCTCCCGCACTTCAACCTTCCCGTTGATCGTGACTTTGATCTGGTCGGCGATTCTCCACACCTTCCCCGCGGTTCGTGTGGCCAACTTCGCCTGCGGCGAGAGCGTGAGTCCTGTGTCGTCGAACTTCTCCGCCAGGGCCTTAGGTATCGCGCCGCCGTCAAGATCCTTTTGCAACGCCGACGGTACCGAGAAAAGGAACTCCTCGCCGCCGAATAACTCGTCGAACCCCCATCCGAAGTTGTCGAACGCGTTGAGAATATCGCAATAGAACGTGCTGTAGCCGGCCACGTCGCGCGGTACCCAAGGCTGCGGTGCGTAGTCGGCGCCGTTGGGGAAACGGAGCATCCTCATCCACTTCAGATAAGGCCCGGGCGCGGATACGGCCGTGCGATGGATGATCTCGAAGCCCTCGGCGGCAAAGTCCACGAATCCACCCACGCCGCGAACGGCGCTGAACCCTTGGTTCTCCAAGACCTCGATGATCGGCTTTCCCTTCCGTTGGCGATCGTCGGGTGTGACGACCCGGACCATCCGAATGTAGCCCAGCGGGTTGAGGAACCAGCGGATCTGCGGCATCTTCAGATCGTTATCTTTCGCACAACGCTGCATCACTTCCTGAAACGCCGGCACGGTGGCGAGGCTGCCACCTTGCTTGCCTTGGGCTCGGGTGAGAATTCCCACGAGCACGGGGAGATTGTCCGATGCCACCAGCAGGTTGCCGGAATAGAAGTAGCATGCCGTGGGGGCAGGCGCGCCGGGCAGAGCGTCTGTCCGCGGTGGCAATGTAAACACGGTGATCGTCACTCCGTCGAGGACCTGCTGCGTCTGCTTGCCGCCCCGCTCGAGGAGATTCTTGGTCACCTTGGCCAAGAGGGCGTTGGCTTGCGCGTCGTGACCGGTCGTGTCGACCACGATGGCGAAGGCCGCCGTATCCGGCGCCGGGAGAATGCCGCCGATACCGACCTCGCCGCCGGCTACGTCCTTGATATCGTCCAGTTCCAACCCCAGACGCTTGCGGATACCCGACCAGCGGCCCTCGATTTGCCGACGGAGGTCCTCCGCGAACGGTTTCATCACCGGGTCGGCCATCAATTGGCCGATCTGCGTCTTGTTCCAATTCTCCCTGAGCCGATCGACGTTGGCAATCGCTGCGAATCCCTGGGTCGTATCCGGGAATAGATTCTCGCTGGTGATCGGTGGCGGTTGCTGAGCGGCCGAGACGGTCCCGACATTCACCAACAAGCCAACGCTCCAGATTATCAGGCACGTCCACAAACGTATCACAGCAGTACTCCTTCAAAGGCCTAGATCGGGCATCTTGCCTAATGCGAAAAGTCCTACGCGGAGGTTAGAGTTTAGTCGCACCCGCCCGCCGATGCCAGATCGATTGGCAAAATTGGGCCGTGGGCGGTGGTTGTCCGGTTACCCCAGTCGGGCGGGCAGTAAGATTGAGGTAGAGAAAGTTGCAGGACACCCCTGCTTCCCTACCTTGCCTGTATTGCGTACTTCGTATGCCCGCGTTTAGCGGCTGGCTTCCTGGACGCGGCGGCCAACAACCGCCATAATACCCTACATGCGAGATTTCCAGCGAGAGAGCATCAGTCTCGACCCCGTACACGGCTACATCCCGTTTACGTCCCCGGCCACTGTGCCCGAGGCCGACCTGCCTAATGCCGAACCACTCGACGACGAGGTCACCGAGCAGGAGTTCATCGACCACCCCTGGCTCCAACGGCTCCGCCAGATCCACCAGTTGCAGACCGCTTGGTGGGTCTTCCCTACCGCCGAGCACACCCGATTTCAGCACGTCCTGGGTGCCATGCATTTGGCAAGCCAGGCGATTGGCGAGCTTTATGGGGGGCTGCAAGAGGTGTGTCCGGACGTACCCAGTCGGGGCTACGTCGAATCACTCACACGGCTGGCGGCCCTGCTGCACGACGTCGGGCACGGGCCGTTCGGGCATTTCTTCGACACACATTTCCTCGCCCAGTACGGCCTGAACCACGAGACGCTCGGCGGCGAGATTATCCGCCGCGAGCTCGCGCCGCTGATTTGCCGGGTTCGCCGCTCGCCCAACAGCCGGCTCGCCGACAATGAAACGCTCGAGCCCGAGCAGGTCGCCTTCCTGATTACCCGGCCCAAAGAAGGCGGCGACGCCGAGCAGCCCCAATGGCTGCGGTTCCTGCGCGGCCTCTTCAGCGGGCTCTATACCGTCGACAACATGGACTTCGTGCTCCGCGACGCCTACATGTCGGGCTA
>JABMRB010000495.1 GCA_013202865.1 Candidatus Nealsoniibacteriota bacterium
GAAGGAGTGCGTCTGACGCCTTTGCCACCTCGTTGGCATCGAACGGAGGAAGTGAGAAAGCCAAACAACAGATTCCACAGTTATCGCACGGACTATTTGACGGTGTGTTCATACGCCAGCAGAACGAAGGTTATGCAATGATGTTTACAAGAGGTTGGCGGTGGGAGCGGTGAAGAGTAACTGCATTCACGGCGAAGGTCGGTGGACTACTACCGCAAGGATAGTTGACGAAGAACCCCAAATCAGTTCCTCGGCATGATTTTCTGCCGATCACCCCCCGTGTTCAGGCCCAAACCCGCCGTCTCGTGTCGCGGAAAAGAGCCCAAACCACGGGGTTCCCCGCAATCACCCCCTCTATAGAGTCAATTTCCCCCGGAATCCGTTCTGCGTGGTTGCAATTCGCGGCTGGAGTGTTCATGCTTGGGGTGTCCATTCCTGAAGAGGTAGCAACCGCCCCAACCAATACGCCCGTCCAAAAGCGTGGCGTTTCTGTTGGGTGCGTTTTCCAAGATTCGCATAGGCGGAGAGTGTCCGTTTTCACTTGGACTGGAGGATAGAATCATGTTTCGATTGACCGTGTTCTCGGCAGTGTTGGTTCTTGCCGTTGGTGTGGAGCAAGTACAGGGTGCATGGACGGTCACCCAACTCACCAACAGCCCCGGCAACTCCGCTCCGCAGGTGTCCGGATCGAACGTGGTCTGGCAAGCCTTTGATAACGGGTGGCAGTCGGAAATCTTCCTCTACGATGGGACCGACGTCACCCAACTCACCGACAACATCTACGGCGATAGGTATCCGCAAGTGTCCGGCTCCAACGTGGTGTGGCGGGGCGGGGACGGTAATGACGACTCCGAAATCTTCCTCTACGACGGCAGCACCGCCACCACCAAACAACTCACCGACAATGGCTACCCTGACGACCAACCGCAGATATCTGGCTCCAACGTTGTCTGGCAAGGCGGTAGCGGGGGGGATGCGGAAATCTTCTTCTACGATGGCAGCACCACAAAGCAGCTCACCAACACTAGCCACCACCACAGCAATCCGCAGATCTCCGGTTCCAACGTGGTCTGGAGTTGCGTGGAGGGCTATTTCTTCTACGACGGCAGCACCACAAAGCGGCTCAACTACAGTGACGCAGGTACCCATCCAGAGGTGTCCGGTTCCAACGTGGTCTGGAATGGGCGGCTCAACAGCGGAGCCGACTACGAAATCTTCCTCTACGACGGGACCGACATTACACAACTCACTGACAACAATTACGAGGACGGTTCTGTGCAGGTGTCCGGCTCCAACGTAGTCTGGAACGGGTACCCCAACAGCGGAACCAACTCCGAAATCTTCCTCTACGACGGAGCCACCACCAAGCAACTTACCAACAACAACTACCACGACGGCCAACCGCAGATATCTGGCTCAAACGTCGTCTGGCAGGGTGGCGACTCTGGTGAGGAGGAAATCTTTTTCTACGACGGGACCGGCATTACCCAACTCACCAACAACGGCAGGAACTTTGATCCTCAGGTGTCCGGATCGAACGTGGTCTGGGAGGGCCGTGCCACCGGTAACCGGGAGATCTTCATGGCCACTCTCTCTCCCTCACTAACCTGGGACAACCAAGGCGGCGACGGTGATTCCAACTGGGCAACGGTCGCCAACTGGAACCCGAATCAACTGCCCGATGAGTTCAACGAGACAACCATCGCCAACGGGGACACAGTGTTACTGGACTCGCCCGCGCAAAAGGCTTGGTCCGTCTCCCTCGAAAACGGCACGCTGCACGTTGCGGCCGGTGGAGAGTTGTCTGTGACCGAAGGGATCACCGTGGCGGCCGACTGCACGCTAACCGGTGGTGGCGTCGTTACCACCTCCACACCGATTGTGGTCGAATGGGGTGGGGTCATCTCGCCCGGTGACGGCGTTGGCACCCTCTCGGCCAGCAGTGTCGAACTGCAACCCGGCTCTGCCCTTTCGGCGGAACTCGGCGGCCCGGGGTTGGGCGACCGCCTTGACCTCACGGGCGAACTGAACCTAGCGGCACGTGGCGACACCCTGCCTCTCACCTGGATACCCGGAGGCGACTCATCGTCCAAGTTCGGCGGCGAGTACGTGGTGGCCAGTTACGAATCACTGAGCGGTGAATTCGAGACGGTGGGCGGTGGAGACGGTGAGTACAGCATCGGCGAAGCCTACGTGGCCGGCATCGACTACGAAACAGGCAGTCAGATAACCGTCTCCCTGCACCCGCTGCTAGATGGCGATGCCGACCTGGATGGCGACGTAGATTTCGGCGATTACATGGTCCTGGAGGCGTGGTTCGGCGGGCCTGGCGATTGGGCGAAGGGAGATTTCGACCTCGACGGCGACATTGATTTCGGGGACTATATGATTCTGGAAGCGGCGTTCGGGGACACGGTTCCTGCTGCGGCCACACCCGTACCTGAGCCCGGTACGCTGGTGATGCTGCTGGGCGGAGTGGCGGGGATAGGCGTTGGGTTGGCGGATACGGCGTGTGACGGCTCTAATCTTGCTACCGATGATTCTTGCCGTAGGGGGCATCGCTCAGGCCGCCGAGTTGTCCATCGGTAGTGTGATTATGGCTCCCGACGCTGTTGATATGCTGATTGTGTCTGGCCACATCGACGGTGAATCTGCCCCCAGCGTGACTTGCCTGCTGGAAATCATCCCGCGCGAAGGCAACATCGGGATCTTGGAGTTCACAGCGGCTCCACCAGGGGATGTGGCTCAACTCGGAGATCCGTGGTTGGGCTCGGGGGCCTTTGTAGCCTGGGATACTGACGAGTCGGGCTCTTGGGCGATCAACGGCTCGCTGTGCGACTCTGGCTTGCCTCCCGATTCGGTAGTTTACTCTGGAGAACTATCCAGTTTCCCAATTGTCGCCAGCGCCGATGCCGAAGGTATTTGGGACGTCACCCTCTCCACATCTCTGGGTGACAGTTCCTGGGAAGGACTAACCACAACTTTGGTGGCGGGGACAGTTCGCGTTGTCCCCGAGCCTTCCACCCTCACCCTGCTGGCCATGGGGGGACTGGTTGCGTTGGGGTGGTGGAGGAGGAGGTGAGTGGTGCGGCGAAGGTGGTGGAGAGTCTGTGATCCCTGAGCGAAAGGGCGTCGTGCCATGGACGAGATTGCTAACCGCCCGTACTTCACGGGCATCTGCGTCATCATCGGATTGGCTGTGCTGATTTGGATAAAGTGCGGAGAGATCAAGAGTCGCTGGCGCAGGGGAAACCGCTATGACCGGGCGCATCTGGTGGTGGCGGGGGTGATGATTGCGCTATTACTACTTGTGCCCGCCGTGTGGTGTGGAGTCTTGTATTGGTCACGCTGGTGACTGACGAACGCCGGGTGGTGAACGGCAGCGACCCAGCGACCCGTGAGGGTAAACTACTGGAGGAACTGGACGCGTTGGAGTTCGAGGTGGGCGAAGAGTAGTCGTCCCGTGCCGCGGGCTGTGGCGCGTCTCGTCAAGCTGAGTCCGGCCCAAATCACCCTTGCCGGGATATTCTCCGTTCCAGAACCCCGGTTTCTGGGGCAAACTCGCTGGCTCGTTGCTTGGGGGCGGGGCGTAAATGGCTGTTTTTCTGAAAAAACATCGCAAACGCGGCTCGCTTTGGGGTATAGACTAATGGAGCGTCCGTAACAGGAACTCCACGAGCCCCGGTCGGACCCCGAGATTCCGGCTGGGGCTCTCGTTTTGGTCGAAACGGGACAAGTCCGATTTCGCCCCCTGGATTGTCCCGTCGGTTGTCCCGTGCCGCGGTCTATTCTACTCCTCCGCAACGACTTCGTAACCCTTGAGGGCGTCCAACTCTCGCCCCCACTCCTCCAAGTCAACGTGACTCGCTACCACAAAATTGCGATTGTAGTCGACGACGTAGTAGTCCCCGACATCCATCCGCATCCGCTGCCCACGGGTCACACACAACTTCTCTTGCCGGGCATCTAGTCGGCGGTTGATCCGCTGAATCAATGCTCTGCGACTAACCAGAACCTTCCGTACTTTCGCTGCTTTCTTGGCCACAGTGCTTCTCCTTTTCACGCAGGAATTCCAACCCCACCTAAATTATAGCCAGACGAGCAAATAAGTAAATAGGGGTACGAGTAAATAAGCACACAAGCGGGAGTCCGCCGTTAGGGTGGTATCTCATGTAGAGTCCCCTTCCACCCGGTCGTAGGGCAGTAACTACAACCTCAGAGCCCCGCAGCGAGCCCCAGGGCGTCCATTTGCGGCTGCTTGGAAATGGGATTGGGGGTTCGGGCTGGCGGTCGCTATTGGGATTCTGCCGCGCGGGGTGTGATGTGTCATCCCCAGGCCCCCGAGAATTGCCACGGACGTCCCTGGCATTTCCAGGCCCTTTTCAGCCCCAGACGTCCAATCACACCAGTGCCACCTCGGGAACGCGTGTTTGGTCCGAATCCGCGGCCTGAGCCCCGGGAGAAAAGCGGTAGACTGCACCGGCCTCGGCCAGTCTTCGCCGTTGTTCCTCCGACAGCCGCCTCCGTCTCCGCGGCCGCATGATCTCCGCCACCTCGGCAAATGTGGCCTGGCGCCCAGTAGCCACACGTCCACTTCGGAAGAGTCGGGCAACCGCCCTTACCCAGCTTAACATAGCCCGCATCGCCCCCAGGAGCACCGTAGACGCCCGTTCTCTGTCCAGGCGCCCATCAGTGATAGGTAGTCCAGGAACGCACAGACGAGCCGCACAGGGGCGAGAAGTGGGGTTCTCGTAGGTTGTGTGGTCGAGATTTGCTTGTCGAACGCGACTCGATTTGCTAGCAAGACTACCGAGATTACGCAGACTGCCCCGTTCCTGCGATTCGGGGCGATTCAATGCCTTTTCGATTGCCCGCGAGCCTACGAAGCGCAGACCCCCTTCCCACCGCAGGGGACATGATTGCTGTCCTTAGCGTCCGGATGATGTCGTGGTGATTCCCGGCGAAAATGGGCCTTCAGATTCCGGTGGCCACAAATTCGCAGCAATTCGGCGCGAACGTGCCGTCGACCAGGGTAATTCGACGGCGGCTTATGCAAGCGTTTGTTTTGATCTGCATACGACCCGGGCGTAGGGGTTTATCCAGGATCAAACACCTGGCCGTTGCCGGGAGAACTCCGCGTGGGAGACACCTTTTCGCCTTGTCCTCGCGTGCGGTGGAGTTTGTAACACCGCTTGCCCATATCAATCTTTTTTCTCTGGAAAAGTTGATGACATTCATAACCAGTCCACTTCGTGTGGAGAAACATGGGAAGTCACTAATCCTCTGCCTTGACGGTAGGAACAACCAGAGTGGCCAAAGAGGTCGCGTCCGTGCTGCCCAGCGCTCCGTCAATGCTACCAGTATTCTACAAATCTGGTGGGCAGTTGTCAACCAGTCACGAAAAAGCCCCGCCTGAGGACGCGACTCTTCAGACAGGGCTAGCATTGACGGAAGGGGCTCAAGGTTTGATGCGATGAACACTCGCGCACAACCCCTTGCGGACACGAGTTCGCCAGGAGCCCGATTCCCACCCGTATGATACCGACCAATCACCAGCAGGGCAAGGGGCTGCTGCCTTCTCTCGCTAGGTCCTGTACGCACAGCCACCGTAGTGCCGGCCTCGCGGCGCAAGTCTTCGGTGTCCACTTGCTAGCCGCCATACCCCCACGGTGGGTCGACAATCCTCCGATGGCGTCCGAAAGCTACGACGCTACGCCGGGTATCCGGGTCTACTGCGAGACCGACTTGCAGGGTCTGGCCGAGTCGCCGTTGGCCTAGACGGACTTGCCTGCCCACGTAGCTGGCAGGTATGCTGGTGACCATGCCCGAGACCCAGCCACCCAAACGCCGCTGGTATCACCCAACGCCGGACAGGCTGCTACTTGCCTTCTCCAGTGGTCGGGTGCTGTGCGAACGTGCCGCAAAACACTCGGAGCCTGCTGGTGTCAATCCTGGGCAAACCGGCTGGCAACGTCAAACAGTGGGCCGGGAGTGACTGCGGTCAAAGGAGAAGATTACGTCCTAGCGACTCCGACTTCACAGGGGACTGCTTCTGCGGTGCCGTGGCCATCAACTGCGACACGGCCATTCGCCGGCGGCTACCTTGTTGCTCTGTGGTGCGGTTGGTATGCTGGCGTCCGGCAGTACACTCCGCGTTGACGGCACACTGAACCGGGCATCGACGACCAAGCAGCCTACGTTAAGAAACGTTCCAAGAATCCTTCACAAAGAAACACGATCACATGGCGAAGAACATCGCGTCCGTCGATCCCGATGATTCTGGACCCCAACAGCCCGGCCGCATGATGCTCTTCTGGTCGTGCTTTATGGCCATCGCCGCCACCGCGTCGGTCTTTGTCATCCGGGGCCAGGTGATCGGGGACTGGGCGATGGAATTCGACCTGACGGAAACGCAGAAGGGTGAAATCCTGGGTGTCGGGCTCTGGCCGTTCGCCGGAGCGATCGTACTAGCCAGCCTCGTCGTGGATCGAATTGGGTACGGCAAGACGATCGCGTTTGCCTTTTGTTGTCACATTCTTTCCACGGTGATCCTGATTCTCGCCGAGAGCTACTGGTGGCTTTACATCGGCACGTTCATCGTCTCCATCGGAAACGGGTCCGCACAGGCCGTGGCGGACCCGGTCGTGGCCTCCATGTTCCGCAAGAACAAAACCACCTGGCTGAATATCCTGCACGCGAGCTGGCCCGGGGGGATGGTCGCCGCCGGCATCTTCGGAATCGCCGTCAGTGATCTGGGCAACCTGAATTGGCGATGGCGCGTGGCCACGCTGTTTGTTCCCATGGCCATCTACGGCTTGTTGATGCTGGGTCGGAAGTTTCCGGTTCACGAGCGCGTCGAGGCCGGGATCTCCGATCGCGAAATGTTTCGCGAGACCGGTGCGATCGGGATGTTCCTCGTGCTGGTTTTCCTCTTTGGAGAAATCGGGCGGTGGGCCGGTTTGCCCTGGTGGGCCTCCCTTCTCTGTTCGGTGGCTTGCTGCGGCGCATTCGGCGTGTACGTCAGGTCGCTGGGGCAACCCATGTTCCTGTTCCTGTTACTCTTGATGATTCCGCTGGCCACCACGGAACTGGGTACCGACAGTTGGATCACGGACCTCATGGAAGGCCCCATGACGGACCTGACAATCAACGCGGGATGGGTGTTGGTCTACACCTCGCTGATCATGATGATCTTGCGGTTCTGCGCGGCGCCCGTCGTGAAGCTCTTTACGCCCTTGGGTCTGCTGATTGTCAGTTGTATCCTGGCGGCGGCCGGCTTGGTGATGCTCAGTCGGGCAACCGGGCTGGCGATCCTGGGCGCTGCGACGCTCTACGGCGTCGGCAAGACATATTTGTGGCCGACCGTGCTGGGCATCGTGGCCGAGCGCTTTCCGAAGGGTGGCGCACTTTCCCTGAACGCCACCACCGCCGTGGGCATGATGAGCGTCGGCATTCTCGGCACCGTGTTCCTGGGCCAGATCCAGGACCGCGCGGTGGAAAGCCGCCTTGAGAAGGAGCAACCGGCCCTGCACCAGCAACTGGTCGCGGAGAAAGTCAGCGTGTTGGGTAAGTACCAGGCCGTCGATCCCAAACGTCTGAAAGAACTCGGCAAAGCGGAGAAAGAGACGATAGACCAACTGACCCAAAATGCCCGCAAGTCCGCGCTGAGCACTATTGCGATCTTCCCGGTCTCGATGTTGATCGGCTACATCGCACTGTTCGTCATATTCCGGAAGCGGGGCGGGTACAAAGCCGTCGACCTGGAAGAAGCGTGACGCAGGCCGCCCGATTGGTTACCCGGACGGCCGGCGGTACTGGCAGGTTGACGCCGGTAGGGATGGGCATGTGATCATCGCCGTTGTTCGCCATCTCCGGCCTCACGCCGCGTACAGCGCCCCAGAATCGCCGTTCGCGGCTGAAAGGTCCAAAGACACCAGCCCGGTCCCGAAGCGACGCATTTGCTCCGCGCCAGCATGCTGGGCTACTGGGCAAAGACCCAAGATTCACCTCCACCACCCACTGCCCCACCAGAATCGCCGAGAATCCCGTCAAGCAGCAGCTACGTAAGGGTTTCTCGCCGGGAAGGCTGGGACTGGTGTCTGGGGCCGTCTGGGGCTGCGCGTGAGAGAACAGCAGTAGGAGTGTGGTTTCTGGGCTTCTCGGGCATGCCAGGGAAATGGGCTCGATTCGGGGCCCGTGAACCGTCCCATCCGACGGGTTTCAAACCGTCCGCCGATGGGGGGCATGGTCGTTTCTTTAACGGTCGATTTACGGGATGTCTCACGTCGCACGACTTTTTGAGACAGTCGCTCGGCCAACGGCAACGGTTAATGCTCAATCTTGCAGTTCGGCAATGCCTGCTGGAGCTTCTTGATGCCTGCGTCGGTGACCTGGGTGCCGCGGAGGTCCAGCGATTGAAGGCTGGTCATTCCTTCCAGGTACTCCAGACCAGCGTCGGTCACCTTCGTGCGGGTGGGCTGATCGCCCGGAATGGGTCGAACCTTGAACGGCTACTTCTCACGCTTCAGCGTCGACGTTGATCCCCGGCAGATTCTCGCCCCACGCGTGCATCTGGCTGTACGCGGCGAGCCGGATATCGAGCTTGGTGTGTGCCCGGAAGCTAACGTTCAGGGCAGACGTGTTTGCGTCACCCGACGGCGAATCCAAGACGGAAACCAGGTACGAAAGTGACTGGGAAAACTTCACCCTCAAACCGACGAACACCGACCGGGCAGAGTAGGACTTCGTCACTGCGGGGATTTTTGCTTCGCCCGAGTTGGCAACGATTTCCAGCGGATCATCGGTTCCGCCTTCAATCATTTCTCCATTGCCGGTGACGCCAACGTCGCCAACAGGCTGCTCGGACGGCTGGTCGACGTCCGGAGTGTCGCCGATATTGCTCTGGAGTTCGTCTTCTGCCGTCGTGATACCCACGGGCGATACGTCCCGACCCGCCATGGCGACCGGGGGCATCGAATCATCGACCACTTCGGCGGATACAACGAGCGAAGGTTCTTCAGCCGGAACAATCGGCGGTTCAGCTTCTTCCGGCAATTCCGATTGCGCCGATCGGGTCAACTCGTTGAAGGCGCTTACCACGTTGACAATCAGATCATCACCGGCAAGCGCGTCGTCCAGAAACTGAGTGGTCATGCGGTCGACCACGTCACCAAACTCCTGAAGTGCCGACGCGATTGCCGAGTTCTGTTCGTCGGTCACCTCGTCCGAATCCAATACGGGAGCGAGGCCCGACTCGACGGCCTCTTGCACCATGGAAAGTTGGACCTTCACGCGGGCCTTGAATTCAAA
>JABMRB010000496.1 GCA_013202865.1 Candidatus Nealsoniibacteriota bacterium
CTGCGAAAGCGTCATCAGCCCGCTGTTGGCGAACCCGACGACCATCACCGTGGTAATCGAACTGGATTGGATCAACACCGTGACGCCCGTTCCAACGCCGACGGCCAGGAAGCGATTGTCCGTGACCGCGCTGATCATCCGCCGCAGCCCGGCGCCGGCCACGGCCTGTAGCCCTTCCGACATGCTCTTCATACCCAGCAGGAAGATCCCCAGGCCGCCGATCACCGTCAGCACCAGTTTCCAGTAGTCGGGTTCCCAGATTTCGACGTTGAACTTATTGTCGATGAAATCCCCGGTTTGCGGATTGGTCACTCGTAGCGTGATTTCCCGCTTGCCGATCTTGCCGCCCCACTGGAGCGTCAGCCAGAGCTCGTCGCCCTCGCGTTCGAGCGTTGCCTCGGCAACCTTGTCGTCTTTCTCCTGCGCCTTCTTGTCTTCCTTGCGGAGGATCTTATACTCCAGCGAGACGCCCTGTTGGGCGACGGCCACGTCGTCAAACATCCCAGTCAAGTCGATGATCGTCGTGGGCTTGCCTTTGAGGATCTTGACGTCCGGAATCTGCTTGATAATGTCGACACGCTGCCCGCGGGGGTTGGCGGACGCTGCTTGCGATTGCTTGGGGGCCTTCGCGTCGGCGTCTTCCTCGTCGGCGACGGGCGCGTCCACGGCGCTCGATACGGCGGTCGAGGCGGGTCCGTACGTCGCCAGCAAGACACCGGCGACCGCCAGCAAGAACAGCCACAAGCGACGTTTGGCCTGCGTGTTTCCCGGATCGATTGCACCGGGGCGATCGTGGCTTGGTTTCATCGTGTCTCTCCTCACCTTATCACGAACAGCCAAAAGCCACCGTAAATCACGATCGTCAGCACGGCGGCAATCGGCACTGTGATGATCCACGAAACGAAGATATTGGAGACGGTTTTCGCGTCGACGGCCGTGACCCCCCGCACCAGCGCTACACCCATCACGCCACCCACCAGGCAATGGGTGGTGGAAACGGGCATCCCCATTCTGGAGCACACCAACACGGCCGTGGCGCCGGCGAACTGCGCGGCGAACCCGCGCGAGGGCGTAATCTCGGTAATCTTCGTGCCGATGGTTCGCATCACTCGCCAACCCATCATGATCAGGCCGGCAACGATTCCCAACCCGCCGAATGCAAGGATCCATATCGGCACGCCGACGGACATTTCGACCGTTCCTTGCGTGTGGATATGATAGACGGCGGCCAGCGGCCCCACGGCGTTGGCTACGTCGTTGGCGCCGTGGGCGAAGGCGACGTAGCAGGCGGTGAGGATCTGCAGAGACGCGAAAATCCGCTCGGTGAACGTGAATTTCGCGTCCTCGGTGATCGCCATCTCTCGGGCGATTCTGGCGATGACAAACCAGGAGAATATCGAGCCGACGACGGCGATCCCGGCCGCCCAGCCCAAGGCCACGCCCAACTGCATTTCGCGGAAGAACTCGACGCTCTTGAGGCCCTTGTAGATGACCGAAAGAACGAGGACGAAAACGACCACGAACACAAAAAACGGCGCATATCGGGCGGCGTTCAAGTCCGGATCCTTCGCTCGGATAATCAGTTTGAGGATCAGCCAGAACACGAGCATCCCCAGCAGGCCGCTGGCCACCGGCGAGATGAACCAACTGGCCACGATTCTGCCCATCGTACTCCAACTGATCGAGGAAGCGCCGGCGACCAGGCCGAACCCAAACACGCCTCCCACGATCGAGTGGGTGGTGGAAACGGGCTGGCCGAAGTACGTTGCCACGTTCAGCCAGATCGCCGCGGCCAGCAGGGCCGACAGCATCCCGTACATCAACACGTCGGGCGTGGCCGCAAAATCGTTCGGGTTGATGATTCCCTGTCGAACCGTGTCGGTGACGCTGCTGCCAACCAGCACCGCACCGGCGAACTCGAAAATCGCAGCCACCACCACCGCCTGGCGAAACGTCAAGGCCTTCGAGCCGACCGACGTCCCCATCGCGTTGGCTACGTCGTTGGCGCCGATGTTCCACGCCATGTAGAAACCGATGACGACCGCGGCGATCACAATCGGGTGTGCCGGCCATCCGGGCAATGCGGCAGCAAGCAGCGAATGATCCATAAGGTGTAATCTTTGAAACAGCGTCTTCGG
Source organism: Candidatus Nealsoniibacteriota bacterium (assembly GCA_013202865.1). Lineage (GTDB taxonomy): Bacteria > Planctomycetota > Planctomycetia > Pirellulales > Thermoguttaceae > JABMRB01. The sequence goes on from JABMRB010000496.1 coordinate 2,139, forward strand.
CACAGTCTCCGACGAACCCAATCTCGGACCAACTCAGTCTCCGACGATCAACGTTCGCAACAACTTGGCGCATTTTTCGGCACAGTTCGCCACTTCACCGAGCCTCTGGCAGTATCGGTCGTAAAAGACCAGTGTGGTCGGGTCGAGTTGATCCTCGATCTCGTAGTAGTGCGTGGCAAACTTGCGTTGCAGTTTGTCGGCCTCCCACTCCTCTTGGCTGATCTTCTCGATCGTCTCCAGAACATGCTGCGTGCGATCGCCCTCGAACGAAGCTTCCGCCAACACGGCAAGATCGTCTGCCACTTCCAGCAGGTGGGAACTCACGTAAACCACTTGCTTGACGAACTCCTGAAAGTCCGCCTTCAGATCCGGATGCAAAGCCGTCTTTCGCAGTCGCATCACGACGGCAAAGTCCTCGGCGGCGTCCGCCACGTCGTCCTGCGCCGAAAGGAACTTCAGAATCTCGTGCCGGCCGATCGACAAGAGAAATACCTTGGAAATCTGCTCCCGGATCTCATTCTTGATCTGGTCCGCCTCGTGCTCCGTCTTCGACATCCGGTGGTGCAGCTTTTCGATCGCCTCATGGTCCCCCTCGATGAGAGCCTCGGCAAGCGGCGTGAGAAGCTTAACACAGTCGTGTACTTTCTTGGTATGTTCGGCCAACGCACCAAAAGGCGACGTTCCGAAGAACTTCTGCAGCAGGCTCATCGCGATCTCCTTTTTTCTGATGCCGGCTCGAAACGGCAAGCACCACACCAATCCTACGGGGGGAATCCATTTGTCTAAGGGGGTGGTGACTCGCCCTCGGATAGCCTGAGTATACTGAACCGCTTCCACCGAAAATAGGGCCGCCGAATTCGGCTGATTTCTTGCGAATGCAGGTACCCGAAATACCAGGCTTAACGAGATATTAGTGACCCTTTCTTGGAGTACGTAACTCCTTTAAGGAAAACACGTTACAGCAAGACGCATGCCCTCGGCCGGATGTCGATGGTTGCTCTAGAACGCAATGCTCTTGACGTGTAACGCATGTTTCGCTATGATTCCTTTAGCGTGACCGGAGACAGCAATCACCAGAGAGCGGAAACGGAGCGAACTATGGCCGGCCGAGGACGTCAAGCGATTGACTATCGAGGGGTGGAACTGGATGGAATTCGATACGTCATCCTGCGGGAGGTGGTGTTTCAGCGGTTCTGTGAGAAGGCCGGCATTCGGCCACGCGATCCTGCAGCGGATGAAGACGGTTTTGCGCCGGGCTTCGATCTGGATCGGGCGTCGCTGGCGGAGAAATTGGCACGCCGACGACGAGCCACAGGCCTCTCTCAGGCCGATCTGGCACGCCGCGCCGGCATCCGCCCGGAAACGTTGAATCGAATCGAGCGCGGCCGAAGCACGCCCGATTTCAAGACCGTCCGCAAGCTGGTCGTCGCGATGAATGCAGTCGAGTCCGAACAACTTGCCGACAAACCACGCAGGCAAACCGATAAGGAGTCTACCCATGTCGATCAACCGTAGCCCGTCGGACGCGACCGCCTTGTCCCGCGATCGTATCCTGGCAGAGATCAAAGAGATTGTGGCCGAGCAGACAGAGACCCCGGCCGAGGAGATTCGGGAAGATCACCACCTGCTTGACGACCTGGGCTTCGACAGTCTGGCCATTGTGGAGATGTCCATGGAGATCGAAGAGCATTTCGACGTTTCGGTCCCCGACGAGCTTGGGGAGCAAGCCCGCACGGTACGCGACGTCACCGACGGGGTGCTTGAATTGCTCGGGCAAGCCGGGCGAACCGGCGAACTCTGATCGTTGTGCGTACCGGGCCCGTTTCGCAAGAGGCGGGTTGGCGTTTGCTGCGCGGCGCGATAGAATTCCGGTCGTATCGGGTGCGGATCAAACCGGTTACCGGAGAGAACGACGATGCAACAAGTCAAGATATTCAAGGCGGTGGAGAGCGACACGGGCTCGCTGGAGAACGAGATCAACGCGTGGATTCGCGAGAGCGGCGTCCGCGTGGTTTCGGTCACCGGGAACATCGCCCCGCAGAGCGAAGCGTCCGGCTCTTCAGCTTCCGCGCTGGGCCAAGGCCGCTTTGCCTCGTCCGACGTCGTGCTGATCGTGCTGTACGAGACGGGCGAGTGAGCGGTTCGCGACACCGAACTTTGCTACGATCCGCTGCGTACTAACGTTGTGTCCCTGCCGGAGCCTCGATCGATGAAGAGACGGCGATTGCTGCTGATCCTCTGCCTGGGCGCGCTGCTGATCGGCGGCGCGTTGGCCTACCGTCACTATTGGCTTAGCCGGCCGGTCGGCCATGGACCTGCCGGGCCGGCGGTCGATCGGCAACGGTTCGCCCAAACGTGGACCGATCGCAAGGTGCTGCTGCTGGGGTTGGGCGACAGTATCACGGCCGGGTTTGGTGTGCCCGAGGAGTATTCGTATTTCGGCCGGCTGGTGAAGAACCCGGACGACGAGTTTCCCGCGATGCGGGGGATCTGCCTGTCGGCCGTGCTGCCGGGGCTCGAGGTCCGCAACGAGTCGATCTCCGGCAGCACGTCGCTCGAGCACGTCCATCGCATCGAATCGCTCGGCGTGCAACCGGACGACGTCTTGGGGCTGATCGTGATCACCACCGGCGGCAACGACGTGATCCACAACTACGGCCGCACACCGCCGCGCGAAGGGGCCATGTACGGGGCCACCGAAGAACAGGCCCAGCCTTGGATCGAGGCCTTTGAAAGACGGCTGCATCGCATGATCGATCTGCTGGAAGCCCGTTTCCCGGGCGGATGCCATATCTTCCTGGCCGACGTCTACGACCCGACCGACGGCGTGGGCGACGCCGAAAACGCCGGTTTGCCCGCCTGGCCCGACGGGCTGGCAATCCATACGGCCTACAACGATGTGATTCATCGGTGCGCCCAACGGCGCCCGTCCGTCCATTTGGTTCCGATCCACGCCCTGTTTCTCGGTCACGGCATCCACTGCACGCAGTCGTGGCGAGAGCACTACCGCGCCGACGATCCGCACTACTGGTATTTCACCAATCTTGAAGACCCAAACGCCCGCGGCTACGACGCCATCCGACGATTGTTTCTGATTGAGATCGCCAAGGTGGCGAAGCAGTTGGCCGACAAGCCCGCAGCCGAACCGATCTCCCGCCATGGAATCTGAACCGCCGAAGCCCGCCAAGCCGCGTCGCCGCCGGTACCTGCGTCATCTGCCGACTTGCGTCGTGATGTTGATCGTGGGCGGTGCGCTGGTTGCGATCAACACTCGTGACGGTTTCGCGAACTATCTCGCCTCCATTTATGGAATTCAGACGGGCTTCTCGCGACACGGGTGGCCGGAGATCTGTATTTCCCGACAGGCTGACTATGATCTTTTCAACCCCACCACCATCGCCAACACCACGACGTACACACTCAAGGAGACTTCGGTGTCCTACCGGGTGGACATCTGGCCGCTGCTATTGGACATCGGCATTGCCCTGCTAATTCTGGCTTCGACCGTCATCCTATGCGAACGCGCTCGGAGAGCCTGGACGGGCCGGCCTCAGTTTCAGATTAGTACGCTGCTGTGGTTGACGGTCGTAGTCGCCGTTTTATTGGCTCTCGGTCAGAGCGATCCTTGGTGGTCGGAAGACGGGTTGTACCTTCACGAGCAGCCTTTGTGGATCCGAATTCCCCTTCTCTTCGGGATCGGCTGCTGCGTGTACTTGGCAGGTTGGATGATGGTCCGGACCCTGGCGAAGGTGCCTAGACGGATGCGGCTGGGCACGGTCTCCCTGGCGATTGCTGCCGCGGTGTGGTTGCCGATGGTGCATCTCTGCTTTCGGTCAGACGAAGCCGGCAAGAAGGAAACGGGCGTCTCGCCGATTGCCCAGCAGTTGGCGGCAAGGCATCTGCACCTCTGGACGGATGCGGAAGCTCGCGAGGAAGAACTGGAAAGGATGCGGCAGAGCAACGCCGAGTGGGACTTCATGGGCCGCAGCTACCTCGTCTGGGCATTGGGCAATATGTGCCTGCGGGAGCCGCAACGCAAGGACGAGTATCTGGCCGTGATGGATCGCATCATCGACGAAACACTGGCTACCGAACGGGAAAAGGGGATGCACCACTTCCTGATGCCCTACGCTCACAACGGCCCGTTCGTCGTGCAGCCGCCGCGGAGCCAGTTCATTGACGGCGAGATCGCGCTGATGCTGGCCGTGCGGAGATTGGTCGAAGAGAAAGAAGCCTATCGCCAGCCGTTGCGGCAACGCGTTGAGTTGATCGTCCGGCGGATGAAGCAGAGCCCCGTCTTGTGTGCCGAAAGCTACCCCAACGAGTGCTGGATGTTCTGCAACACGGTGGCACTGGCGGCCGTGCGGATCAGCGATCACCTCGACGGCACCGATCATTCGGCCTTCTTCCGCCGCTGGGTGAAGACGGCCCGCAAGAGACTGATCGACCGCGACACGGGGCTGTTGGTTTCGAGTTTCACGCTCGACGGCCAGGTGCTGGACGGGCCGGAAGGCTCGTCGATCTGGATGGCGGCCCATTGCCTGCAACTGATCGACGAGGAGTTTGCCGCCGATCAGTACCGGCGTGCCCGACAGGAATTGGGCCGGGAGATTTGCGGGTTTGGCTACGCCCGGGAATGGCCCGCGGCGTGGCAGGGGCCGATGGACGTCGACTCGGGCCCGGTGGTGCCGGGGCTGGGTGTCAGCGCCGGATCGAGTGGGCTGGCTTTCGTCGGCGCCGCCACGTTCGACGACCGCAAGTATTTCCGCGCGCTACGGACGACGCTCGATTTCGCCGGCTTTCCGCTGGAAGAGGAAGGCCGGCTGCGGTACGGCGCAAGCAATCAGGTAGGCGATGCCGTGCTGCTCTACGCGACCGTGCTCGGCCCCGCGTGGGATGCGGTCAAGAAGGGGGAGCGATATGACTGACACCGGAAAGAACCGAGCCAGCCGCATCCGTTTTCCTCGGCCGCTCACGCCATGGGGCTTCGCCACGATCGCGGTGATCTTGTCGCTCGGCTACTTCGCCGCTGAGCTGCTCGGCTGGCGGGAGTACGCCGGCTTTCTGTCCGGGACGTTGCCTGCCGACGGGAGCGAATTCCGAGCGGTGCTCGGTGCGCTCTACGTGGCGGCCTACTTCGGCTTCGTGCTGGCCGTGCCGATTCTGTTGATCGCCGCGGGCCTGTTCGCACTGCTGTTGCAGCCGGCGCGGATCGCCAAGGTACACGTGTGGATTTGGGCCCTGCCGTGGACGCTGTTAGGGCTGCTGGTGGGGCTAATCGCCATGGCCACCGGCGGCCGTGGGCGAAGCGTCGCCGGGGCGATCGAGTTCTACGGCGGCGCGATCCCATGGCTCTTTGCGCGGCTGCCGGTCGGGCCGTCGGCCATGACGCTGGGCCACGTGATCCTCGGCCGCACGCCCGCCGCATTGGACGTGGCTCGCGATCACGAACTGGTCCACGTCCGCCAGTACGAGCGTTGGGGCCCGCTGTTCGTACCGGCCTACTTGCTCTGCTCGGCAGTGCTGTGGATCAAGCGAAAAGACGCCTACCGCGACAACCCGTTCGAGCGCGAGGCGTTCGATTCATCAAGCCAGAGACCAGGGCGGCCGCATTGCCCGTAGGAGCATGGCGTTGGCCTGGTCGTCGTCGATGAAGCGTTCGGCCTGCGGGTCCCACTTGAGCGGCCGGCCAAGGCGGAGCCCGATATTCACCGCGTGGCAGATGGTGGTGGCGCGGTGGGCACTCTCGGCGTGGCAGATGGTTCGTTTGCGGGACTTGATACAATCGAGCCAGTTGCGTACGTGGTCACCCGTTTCTGCCCACCCCCGGGCGGAGATACCCTTGGCGCGCACGATCGACGCAGGCTCGGCAGTGATGGCGTTGGTCTCGTCGTCCACCTGCACCCAGCCTTCGGAACCGACGAACCGGATGTAGCGGTCCTGGAAAGCACCGCTGGAACGGACGACAATCTTGACGCCGTCGGCGTAGGTGCAACAGCAGTCGGCAGTGACGGGCGTTTCGCTGAAGGCATCGGGCTTCCACGTTGCCGTGCCCTCGTAGGCGACGGGACCCGTGTCGTCGCGCCGCAGGCCCCACTGGGCGATGTCGGTGTAGTGGCAACCCATGCCGATAATTGGCCCGGCCCCGGTGTCCCAGAAGTAGTTCCACCCGTTGACCCGTGCGTTGGTGTACGGATGCCAGGGCGTGGGGCCTAGCCACATATCGTAATCGAAGCCTTCGGGCACGGGTCGCGGCACGTCGGCCCCGACGGTCGGCCCCTGCCACATCTGGCAGACGACGGTGTGGACCTTGCCGATCTTCCCGCTACGGGCCACGTCGACCTGGAAGCGGTAGGAGCCCACGGAGCGTCGCTGATGGCCGGCCTGATAGACGGTGCCGTAGCGGGCCATCGTGTCGGCCATGGCGCGGCTTTCACCGATGGCCAGCGAGACGGGCTTCTCGCAGTAGATGTCTTTGCCCGACTTGGCGGCCAGGATCGAGAGCGGCGTGTGCCAGCGGTCGCCCGTGGCGATCAGTACGGCGTCGATGTCGGTGCGGGCCAGCAG
>JABMRB010000065.1 GCA_013202865.1 Candidatus Nealsoniibacteriota bacterium
CCATCTACCTCAACGGCGACTGGGACGCATTTCACGCCGCCCGAATCAAAGCTGAGCAACAGAAACTGTACTCCTACAAGAGATGCCTGCAGGCTACCCTAAACTGCGCCACCTAACGAGAACCGGAGGTTGCAACCATATGAGTTCCTCCGTGCCATGGAGCGCGATGTCGTCGAACGAATGTGCCACGTGTCGGAGGATGACGCACTGCGTTTCCTCGGTAAAGTTCGGGAACAAACGGATATTGACATAGAGGTTGGCAACTCGGGAGTCGCGCTGCTGGACGTGCCCGGCACAGGAAACCTCTTTCGGGCTTATCAGACAATCTACCAGGCATTCGTCGTGTAGCCAAAACAGTGTATGGGACTGGGGGCCGGCCGCTATTAGGTACTAAGAAACCTACTCCAATACCTCATGTCGGCCCGACGCCAACAACCACCCTGCCAATGACCCGATGAACAACGCCGCAACGCCCGCCCCCACCTCTTCTCGACTCGCTGCCCGGCTTTCAATCCTGGCGGCCGCCCTGATGTGGAGCTCTAGCGGGCTGTTTGCCCAGGCGCCCATGTTCGACGTCTGGCCGACGGCGGATCGGGGAGTGATTCTGGCGTTTTGGCGGGCGGCGTTTGCTTGCCTGGTCCTGGTGCCGATGATCCGTCGGCCGCGGTGGAACGTCCGGCTGGTGCCGATGACGCTCTGTTTCGCCTTGATGAGTTTCAGCTTCCTCACGGCCATGTCGCAGACATCGGTCGCCAATACCGTCTGGCTGCAAGCTACCTCCCCTTGGTGGGTGTTTCTGATCGCGGTGCTGATACTGCGCGAACCGGTGGTACGCCGCGATCTGGTGCCATTGGCGTTCGGGGCCGCGGGCGTGGGCTTGATCCTGGCGTTCGAATTCAGGCTGGCGCCGCAGGACGTGGTCGGCGTCGCTTGGGGGCTCGTCTCCGGCGTGACCTACGCTGTGGTCGTAACGCTGATGCGGCAACTCCGCGGTCACAACGCGGCCTGGCTGATCGGGCTGAACCACCTCGTGGTGACGATCGCCCTATTGCCGCTAATGCTCGGCACGGGCATCTGGCCTTCGCCGAGCCAACTGGGTGTGCTGGCCCTGTTCGGTGTCTTCCAGATGGCCATCCCCTACGTGTTGGTGAGCCGGGCACTACGATCGGTGAGCAGCCAGGAAGTCATCGCCCTCTATCTGGTCGAGCCCGTGCTGGCGCCCGTTTGGGTCTATCTGGCATGGGGCAAAGTGCCGGCGTGGTGGACGATCGCCGGCGGCGGTCTGATCCTCGCCGGTTTGATCTTGCGGTACGTGGTTCTCGAACTGCGTGGCCCGGGGGACGACCAGCGGAGAGACTAATCGGATGGCGCCACTTGCGAATACAAGCTCGAAGCGCAAGCGAGTGGATCACTCATGACCAAATCCACTCGCTTGCGCTTCGAGCTTGTATCTGTCGCACTTAGCATTGGCGGTAGGGAATAACCGGCAACCCTCTAAACGAACAGAGAAGTGTCGCCGACGTATTCGTAATCGCGACACGAAACCCTGTTTGCATCTCGCAGATTCCGCCCCCTCGTGTACCCACTGCGGGGGCGGTCTGCGCCCGTTTCTTCAAACTTGACAGAAAGGAAAAGACAATGGACTGCAAACCGCTGCCCAAGGCCAGGCCGGCCGGGATGAAGACCGTCAAGAAGGTCCACGGCGCCAAGGCCACCGGTGTCCGCGAGGAAATGGACGAGCGCGAAGCCACCGGGTCGTTCGTCGTCTGGACTCGCTACCTGATGCACGACACGCCCTGTTGGCTTACGAGCATGGTCGTTCACCTGGTGGTCATGTTGGCCCTGGCCCTGCTGAGCCTGCCGCAAGACGCGCTCGACGATGTGCCGCTGTTGTCGACTGCAGTGGACAAGATCGAGGACTTCGAGGAAACGTTGCAGCCGGTGATCGACCTGCCTGAGGTTACTCCGGTGGAATCGCTGGTTGTCGCTCCGCTTGTGCTCGACGATGAACCGCTGGGCAGTCCGGACGGACCCGATGCCCCGCCCTCCTTCGAGGTCGCAGCGGTTACCGAGATCGGGCTCTTTCGCGAATTCGGTCAGGACACGAACTTCACTCAGTCCATCTCCACGGGGCCCGGCGGCTTCGGCTTGGGCCGTAGCGGCGGATTCCGCATTCGGCTCCGCCACCCCGACGGTCAAGCCGTCGCGGCAGCACTGAAATGGCTGGCCGAGCATCAGCTTCCCGACGGCGGATGGAACTTCGATCACGGGCTATGCCCGAGCTGTCATGGGAAATGCGGCGACCCCGGCACGTTGGACAAGGCCCGGGTCGGCGCCACCGCGTTGGCCCTATTGCCGTTCCTCGGGGCCGGAAAGACGCATCAGGACGGCGACTACAAGATGACCGTAAAGCGAGGACTCTACTTCCTCGTCAACCGGATGAAGCTCAGCAACAACGGCGGCAGTTTTCACGAACCGGGCGGACGGATGTACTCGCACGGCCTGGCGTCGATCGTGCTCTGCGAGGCCTACGCGATGACCAGCGACCGCGGACTGCTGCCGGCGGCCCAAAACGCGATCAACTTCATCTCCTACGCCCAGGATCCGGTCGGCGGCGGCTGGCGATACGAAGCAAAGCAGTCGGGCGACACCTCGGTGGTCGGCTGGCAAATCATGGCCCTGAAGAGCGGACACATGGCCTACCTGCAAGTGCCCGCCACCACCACGCAGGCGGCCTATCGCTATCTCGATTCAGTCCAATCGGAGAGCGGCTCGCGATACGGTTACACGCACCCCGGACAAGGCAGCCAGGCCACCACCGCCATCGGACTGCTCTGCCGGATGTATCTCGGCTGGAAGAAAGACAACCCGGCGTTGGAGCGCGGCGTGCAGTGGATCGCCCAACAGGGCCCGGCCCCCAACGACATGTACTACAACTACTACGCCACTCAGGTAATGCTCCACTGGGACGGTAGCCCATGGCGGAAGTGGGACGCCTCAATGAAGAAACAGCTAATCGACACGCAAGCCAAGACGGGCCACGAAACCGGTAGTTGGCACTTCAAGCACAGCCACGGCAACCAGGGTGGACGCCTCTACAACACCGCCATGGCCGCCATGACGCTAGAGGTCGATTACCGGATATCGTCGATCTACAAGCAGCAAAGCGTGGAGGAGGATTTTCCGTTATAGCTAATTGACAGCGCCACTCATACAAGCTCGAAGCGCAAGCGAGTGGATCTTTATTCCCAATACAAGCTCGAAGCGCAAGCGAGTGAATCACTCATGACGAAATCCACTCGCTTGCGCTTCGAG
>JABMRB010000497.1 GCA_013202865.1 Candidatus Nealsoniibacteriota bacterium
CTCGACCGCCATCGCGCGACGATATCGATGAGGTTAGGCACGGAGCTCGCAGACCGGTTCATGGCGGCGAAGATCACCATGTCGCCTCGTTGGAGTGTCGCGTCGAGGTGTCGCCCGTGGGGACGCTCCAGTAGTGGCGTCTCCCGCTGGTCTGCGGAGTCGGTGGCGATGTCGGCCCATTGGAAGTCGGGCGAACCGGGCCGCTGCGAGAGCCTGTCCACGTACGTCTGGCACCGTTGAACGAGTGCCTCAATACCCGCAGGCAAGTCGGTGGCTTTCAGGCAAAGGTAACCGAACACTCGCTTGGGCTTAGTAACGCTCATCGTGTTTCCTCCCTTTCGGAGCTTGCTTTACGGAGTTCCAATTCGGCCGCATAGGCACGCTGGCAGCGGGATTTTCCCCACAGCCTGCCGGCCCAGCGACGTAGTGGTTTGCGGTTGTCGCGCGCGGCCAGTTCGTTTTCTAGTTGATCGCTGACTCGGTCCCACGAAAGCCGCGGGTCCTGGCTGTCTCGGAGCTCGACGATCCGCGCCATCGCTTCACGCGCCTTTAAGTCGGGGTGGAGAACCTTGCGGTTCGGCTGGCCGGTAATCCTGTAGCCCAGAGGAGGGCTGCCGTTCGTCACGAGTCCCCGCTTGCGGAGCCGGTCTTTGGTCGCACTGTTTCGGCTACTGGCCGCACGGCGACGTTGCTCCACGGCTCCCTGGATGACTTGCACAGCCAAGTCGCCCATCGGGGAGTTGTTGAAGGTGATGCCGAGTCTGCAACAATGGATGCCGACCCCGCGGCCATGCAGGTCGTCGATGGTCGCCAAGCAGTCCGTGAGATCGTGGAATAGCCGGAGGAAGTCGGGCACGACGACATAATCACCTAGGCGGGAGTCGGCCAAGAGATTGCGGGCGCCCGGTCGGCGGTGAAAAGCTGTTGCCCAGGATGTCTGTGGTAGGTCCTTAAAGACCTCGCCCGGTTCAAGGTCGTGCTGGTCCAGCAGCGTCGCGGAAGCCGTTATGAACTCTGCCGGGGGCTGCCCCTCAGGCTCGATCAGGATGTAGCCGTGGAGCAACGGCGCAGCCTGCACGGCCGCCCGAACATCAGCCTCGCCTAGTTTGCCATTGCTGCTCATTGGGTTACCTCGTGCCGTCTTACGCCGGCGTGGGGACGGGGGGGCACTGCTCGTGTGCCTAGAGTGCCGTAACTGCCTTGCCTACCAAAGCCTTGTGTTGCCCAGGGTTGATGTGCCAAAAACTTGGCCTTTGGGCTCTCCTGCTGAAAAGCATGTCCCCCATCCTCCACTACCCTGAAAACCATCTTGCCTATTCCCCCACAGCCGCAACCAGCGTCCGTAGTTCCCTCCACCTTCGTCTGGCCGCGGTGTAGAGCAATCGCGATACGTACTTGCCGGCCCTCTCGTGGTTGTCGGCCATGACCACGGGAATCCCCATCTCGACCTATCCCAGCAGCGAGCCTAGTGCCGCGGCGGGAGTGATGTCGAATCGGCTTCGGTCTCGGCCGATGCATCCCAGCAGGTCGGGCAAGGACTTCCTCTCGACGGCGACCACGTGCTCCAGCCCCCGGACCGAGTAGTCCCCAGTCGCCAGCGTGCCGGGGATCGTCTGTAAGGGCGACAAGTCCAGCGGGGTCTGCTCGCGGGTATCGATCACGGCGGTGATCGTTTCGGGCTTCAGCTCGGCGGGTAACTTCGGCGTGCTCATGCGTATTCCGGGGTCACGTCGAACATGGTTGCCTGTTCCATCGGTGGCGCCGTATACTTGGCCCTCGTCGCGGTGTCGTGCGGCGATGGAACGTCTGGCGTGGGCTCCAAACTCCCGAGGTCTCCGATTGGAAATTGTCCAGACCTTTCGCCGGACACGGTAAGGTGCATCAGCAGGCCAACCAGCTTCGCCCGCTCCACTGGGTCGGGCTTGGCCGCAGTTATCGCGGTGCCGTGTTCCAAGTGAAAGTCGTGCCACGGAATGCCCTCTCGATGGGCCTCTAGGGCGGATAGTTCAAGCTGTTCTCGGGTCATTTTGTACCTCCGGTTCATGCACTCGATACACGCGATACACGCGATAATCCCTTTCTTGTATTACACTCACCCTTTTCACCCCTTACCCCCTGTTTTGGTGTCCCCTCGCGCGATATATAACAAGATAGAGGTTATCGCGTGCATCGCGTGCATTGCGTGTACTCCTATTCGCGAATTCCAATGCCCGTGTAGCACCACACATATCTGCCCCCAACCGTCCGTTGGGCGTCGGAAGTGTCTGGTCGTAGCTTCCTTAGCGTGCCCCCAAACGCCTTAGTCCCAAGCGTCGGCTGCCCGGCGTTGGTGGCGTGGGCGTTATACTGTGCCCGCAGTTCGGCCTTGCTCACGAATGCGTCGGGATGGTCGATCGTGTTGGCGTCCAGCCACACGGCCAGTGGGTCGGTTGTGGCGTGGAAGTCTTGCCACGCGGCACGGACGCTCTCGGGTTCCGAGAAGGCGCAGCGTTTTCGCAGCAGGTCCAGGGCGTCGAGGGCTTTATTGAGCATCCCGGATAATTCCCCCGGCGTGGTCAGCATCGCGTCGAGTTGTTCCCGGGGAATCTGTTGGTCTGCGGAAAACGTCCGGTCGAAGGGAATCACCAGCCAACGGCGGAAGAATGCGGGAGAGGCGTCGGCGGACCGCGGCGGGTGGTTGGCGCTGAAGATCAACTTACAAAACGGGGTGAACTCGAAACTCTCCCGAAACTTGTGCTCACCGGCCAGGGCGTCGCCGCCGGTGATTGCCTTAAACACGCTGGTACCCGCAAGGTGTTCGCTGGGCAAGTCCGGGCAGATGTTTGCCAGTTTGCCGACCAGCCGTGCGGTCGAGAACTTGTCCGATTCGAGCCGGTGCAGGGCCACGCCAGACGTGTTCGACTTGCCGACGAATCGGGTCAGCAGCGATAGATAGACCGACTTGCCGTTGCAGCCTTCACCGGTGGTCAAGATGGCCTTCTGAATCGACGTGTCAGGCACCATAACCCACGCCGCCGACTGCCACGCCAGATCGTGCGCGTCGTCGGGGAACACGTCGGCGACGAAGTTCTCGATACACGGGCACGTGGCGGTCGCGTCGTAGTTGATGGGCAACTGCACAGCGGAAAGATGATCCGGGCTGTGGGGTAACAGGGCGCGAGCCTTCACCCGCAGCAGGCCGTTGGCGACGTTCACCACGTCTCTCGGCGGTCGTTCCCATAACTCGGGGGCATCAACGCGGATGTACTCGACCACCTCCAGCGATAAGCGGCTACTCCATCGCCCCGTGGCCTTCCAATCTTCACAGAGGGCTTTGACCCGGCCTTTGACGTACCGGTCGGCCTTCGTCCGGTAGGCGCCGCGAGCGTAACGGTAGAGCGTACCACCTTGGTCCTGGGCAAAATGGTTGCCGTCGCAGATTGCATCGGCCAGCAGCTTGACCAGCCCGGTCTCTTGATCGTTGATCCGGGCCCGATGCGCCCGACCGTTGCCGTTGGTGCTCGGCATCAAGTCCTTCATTTCGAGCCCCAGGGCGGCCACGACGTCGGGGGCCTTGCAACCGGCGTGGCAGTGCAATAGGGTTCGCCCGTCATCACCACAGCCAACCGATAGGCTAGACCGGTTGTCCTCGTGCGCCGGGCAACGGGCAGTCCATCCGCTGCCGTTCTTCTTCGTGCCTTTCAGCCGGCTCAATATCGCTGGTGTCATGCTGCGGGCTCCCGGGAAAAGAACGTCACCGGCACGCAAAGCCCGATACTATTGAACGCCGCGGCGAAATCGCCTTTGTGCGGACCGAAGTAGAAGAGCGTTTGCCCGTGCGTCGGCGCCGGGCCGATACCCGATGCATCGTAGAACGGCAGCCGGCCTTTCGTGAAGCAAACGACGCACGCCACACTTAGGGCCCGGTGCCACCACTTTGCGTCGGTGCCGTTGTTCGTCAGCAGCACGGCCTGGTCGACGTTGCCGGCCTCGTATTCGTCACACAGCTTCTCGACGAACTGGGCGATCAACGGCATCTTGAACGGCGGGTTTAGAAACACGTTGCCAGTCCATGGCTTAGCCAGACCGTCATCGTCCGCGGTATAGAACTGCGGCGCCTGGACCGTCTCGTTGGCAAACTCGCACGACGCCGGGTCCAAGTCGATGCCGCCCATTGCCCGCCGAGCCGCCTCGACCGTCTCTGCTGGCGTGTACCACTCGACCTTGCCAGTGAGGGACAGAGCCCGGTTGCCGCCCGGGCCGGCCAGCAGCGTCCGCGCCTCCCGCAGACTCAAATTGCTAACGCCGTTATCATTTTGCTCCAACTCGTGCCAGCGGTTGGCCACCTGCATGTAGAGCCGGGCCGTTGGGTAGCTGCCGGTGAAGTTGGCCTTGACCCAGGCGCCGAACTCACCATGCTCAACCTTCGCCTTTGCCTCAACCAGTAGCCGCCCGGCCGCCACCGCGTGCTGCAAGCTGGCGTTGGCGGCCTTCTCGGCGGCGTGATGGTGCTCGTTCATCGCCACCGCCAAGTCGGGCAGCGCGAGGTCGGTCGGCTTCGTGGTGGTGCTCATGCGCTCGTGAAAGTCGTAGGTGTTCACAACTCGCCCCCCCAGCACACCCAACCGTCCCGTTCTCTGCGAGCGAATACATCCAGGTAGGGCCCCGGGCTGCACGACTCCACTAGGTCATAGAAACTGTCTGGCTTGGCGCTGTGCGCCTTGCCGCGCGGCGCCGAGAACCAGGTGCCAGCATCCTTTCGGCTCAGCGACAGAGACCCCCGCACGCCGAATAGCACTTGCTCGGTGGAGCCGCGGAAGTAATTGCCCATCCCGATCGATGGCTTGCACCACGTCAACATTGTCACGTAGCGATACCCCCAGGCCTCGAGGAGCGAGAACCCTTTCGGGAGAGACCGATTTGTGATCCAGAGGTAGATATGCGAATCGGCTGCGCCGTACTGGCCTACTGGAAACGCCAACAACTCTTCGTGCGACATCGATCCGTATGTTGTGTTGCCGCGGCCTAGTTGGCTGTTGTCTCCCTCGTCCTTCCAATCCCACGGCGGATCAATGCAAATGGCAGAGAACTTGGCGGCACTCAGCGCCTCCTCGATCGTCTTCGCTTTGCCGATAGCCTTGGTAGCCGCCTTGCGGGCCTTCGCCCGCTGCCTATCCTTCGCCGCCCTCTGCTTGTCGCGCAACTCCTTGAGAAAGCCTGCTTGGCTCGGGACGTCATCCATAGACCCGTAGTATTCGTCGAGCTTTTCCCGGTTGGCTGCTAGCTTGCGGTAGTCGGCAATAGCCGGCTTGGAAAATGGTAAAGCCGGTTTACCTTTTTTCTTTCCGCGTCCTTTCTCGCTTGGTGGAGTTGCCGGGCACAACTCCCCCAATTTCGCCTTGATCTTCAGTACACCCAAAGCAATTGGTCGCTCCACCTCGATTCCGGCCTTCAATCGCTCGGCGTAGTGCTGCATGGCGGACGCCTTATCAAGCAAGTCCTTTGCCCCGGAGGCCGTTTCGACTTCCGCGAGCAATTGCTCCACCCTGTCTGGAAACGCCAGGCATTGCGCTGCAAACGACTTCGTAACTAGGTCGGTGGCTTTACTCATCTCCATCCTTTGAGTTAATTGGTTTCTGCTTCTTTCGCCGCCGAGCCGTTCATGATGCGGGCGTCGGGCTTGGGGGGTGGGGGCGTCTTGGGTTTATGCGTATTACAACCAGTTGTATTGTGCATAAACCACTTAGCGACACACTGCTGAGACACCCCCAACGCAGCAGCCACCTTCGCCTGCGTCCACTTCTTCGGGTTCTCGTCCCGCAGTTTTTTAGCGGTCGCCTTCATCCGCTTGCTGACGTCCTTCTTCTGCGCGGACGAGAGATTCCGGCGGACGAAGTTCGCCCGAAACACGAATGCCTCTTTCTCAGCATCGGACAGCCCGATGATCTTTCGCGTGGGTGCCTTGGGTTCGATCCGGTACCGGTTGCATCCGTCGAGGATGTTGTCGTCCTCGTCGACGACCACCGCGTCCCGCACGCCATTGGCCTTGATGTCAGCTTCCAGCGCTGCGAATTCACTTGTAGACAGCGGCGGCAACATGTCTGCGTATGGTGTCGCCAGTTTCCTCCTCTTCTTCCCCATCACACCCATCCTTTGAGTTAATTGGTTTCTGCTTCTTTCGCCGCCGTGCCGTCCCATTCCTTTCACCATCGCTTGGCGATTGTCAATAGCCCCTTACACGCCGCGACCGCACCCATGTCTTTGAGCGTGGCAAGCACGAGTTCGGCGGACCACTTGGTCTCCCCGCCGTGTTCCTGCCTCGCCTTCATGCACTGCAAGTCATCAAACGCACGCATAAGGGCCTCACCAGTTTTGCAACTCTTCTGTCGCTGCGTCTTAATTCGGTCCTCATCCACATCCCCCGCTGGCTCTCCGTGCGGATGGTTGCATTTCGAGCAGACCACCCCGAATTCGTCTTCGGTCCACTTTTTCCCGAGACAGTTGGGGCACTTGCCGTAATCCGGCTGATCCTGCCCCTGCGCCTCCGTCTGGCGGGCTTTCGGTGGCCGAGGGGGTTTCGAGGCCGGTCCAGGCTCCGGGGTGTCCTGGGGCGGCTCTGCGTGCTTTTCGATAAGTGCGATCGCGTCCTTTCTGGACATCCCCTTGCCAGATTGGGCGCTTCTGATGGCTGCGCTCAAGGCTTTGGCGGGCGTAGAAGGCTTGGCCAATTCGTCAAGAGCCGAATCGTCGAATCGGGCAAAGCACAGGAACCCCTCAAATGGTGGCGATTGTCCCAACTTGGGACAATCGCCACCACGCGAGGGGGTGCCAAGGATTTTCGGTGATAACGCTTCCCAGCGTGAGATTGCGCGATATGCGTTTGAGCGTGAGATTCCCAGTTGCTCCACCCACGCCCCGAATGCCTTTTCCTTGTCGTGCTCTAGGCAAGTGTTTCGGGCTCGCCAAAGCTCGTAAGCCAACTCAAAGATCACACGCTTTCCTTTTCGTTGCAGTTTAAGGACATCGCGTTCGTGACATTCAAGTTTGCCGTTCAGTTCCTTGTCGTGACTCAGTACAGTTCTGGTTTTGAGAGCCATGCCTCAATCTCCTCATTGGTTCGCGGTTGGGGAATCAAGTACACCGTACATCTTTGCATCCTTTCGTGAACATGCTGCCGACCGTGGCCGGCGGGCTACTCGGTCAAAAATACTCGGTGATTCCGGCCTGCTGCCGACGACGGCGCGTGGCCTTCTTGGCCGGCACTACCGATCGCCTCAGTTCAAACGCCGGTAGGTCATCTGGGTCGATTCTGAATCGCGGGCGTTTGCTGCCCCTGGACGAGACGTCGATGGCCGGCAACTCCCCGCTGTAAATCCAACCTCGCGCGGTGTCGGCCTTGACGCCATATAGCTTCGCCACGGCAGGCGGGCTGAGCCAGTTCATGACACGGCCTCTTCTGCTGACTCCTGCACTACCCCGGGCTTCCGCGCAGTACGGGCGATGGATCGCTGGATTTCGGGCAGCGCGTCTCGCGACCAGACGCGGTAGATCCCGATGCGACCAGAAGGCTCTGGGCCATGCCGGTTGAGAGCGTGATTGATGACGTGGCTCGGGAGCCCAGTAATCCTTCGCAGGTCAGAAATGGTAACGATGCCGCTCATCGGTAATTCTCCAAGTGAAACTGTTCAAGCTTCTACTTGGAGTGAACCCGATACGGCGTCAGTAGAGAAGACGAAAGAGCCTGTTTCGCTGCTTTATAGCGAGCAACGTGTTGTTCAACGGTTGCAGCGGTTGTTCAACGGTTGTTCAACGGTTGTTTGGGGTGCCACGGGTTATCGGGAGTCGCCCTCGTTTTTCACGCGAATGGAAATAGTGTTGGCAGCAGAGAAATCCCGCTGAGTGAGGAACCACGCTTCAAAACTGGCTCTACCGTGGCGTATCACCCAGACCTCCCTGGCTTTTGCCTTCCGCTCTAGTGTTCGCTCGTTCTTGCCGCCCTTACCGCCTAGGCAAATCCCCAGATGTGTCTTCGTGCCGACTACCGGCCCGCGATGGAACTCCTCGGGACGTGCGTCGTGCAGGCCATGCCACCACGCTTGGTCGTCTGGAGTCTCGGCGTCGGCGTCGGCGTCGGATTGCACTTGCCCCACCAAGAACCCCGCCCCAGCCTGCATACTCTCCCCAAGCACATCCCACTCCACCGATGCGACGCCTTCGCGGTGCGCCGCCAGCAGGAGCCAGCAGTCGTCGGTGTGCTGGTCTTCACCTTCGACAATCAGGGTGTTAAGAACACTAGTCCACGCCTGGCATGCCTTGGCGGTCGCTTTGAGACGGCTTACCTCTTTCTCTATATCTTGGTCTATGCGCAAGAAGTGTTGATCGGCTTGCAGTAGCTGCTCGGCTGCATGATGGCGTGTTCTTGCGTCTGTAGATGCCAGCTCGCCGTACGCCAGAAGCAGACGACTACAGCGATCAGACATCCTCCAGACATCCTCACGCTCAGCTCTCAGTTCAGAAACCCGTTCTAGCTGTGGATCCGGTTCTTTCTCAGGTTCTCCCTCAGGCCGTGGCTCTTTCTTTCGCGGCGGTCTTCCGTGGAGGAGATTGCTGACGCAGTCCGGAAAGGGAGCCTGGGACTGGTGTAACTGAGCCACGACCCAAAACGGCGTCGGCCACCTTTTCACGTACTCCATTCCCTCCGCCCAAACGAGTGCGTAGGGCGTCCCCTTCGCGGTTCTCGTGCGGATCAACTCGCCGTACTCGTCCAAGAGGGTCTCCCCGTTCGGAACCTGACAGAGGGCGTGCAGGAACACTTCGACCGCCGCAGAGAAGCGGTGGGAGTCGTAAGCGTCGTCCGTGGGTTCAGCGACAAGCCGATCCAAAGCGGATTGGAGAGAACGGGGAATATCAGACATTGTTCAGTCCCTTTCAGCCGGGCCGGCCGAATGACTGTCCGAGAGGACTAAACGAAACTCGGGCGAGTCATCCGGCCGCGTGGCGGTGTACGGCCGCCTACCCGGCATGCTGGTATGCTACTTGCTCTCCGTCGAATTGAACAGCCAGAGGCGCACGTGATCGACCACGGCCTGGAGGCGAGTGTCGCTAATTCTCTCGCGATAGACGCCCGCCATTGTGGTGTCGGTGTGGCCCATAATGAGGTTAATGGCCGGTTGGTCCAGCGTTTCGTCGGCAATCGTCCGGAACGTGTGCCTCAGGGCGTAGAAGTTTCGGCCGGGGCGTTTCAAGCCCAACTTGGCTAGCAGTTCGCGGCACATAATCGTGACCGCATCATTCCAGCCATTGCCCTGTAGTCGCACCCACTGATTGCCCTGTATCGTGATGAACGTCAGCCCGTCGTCTGCCGAGTCTTTCGGCGTCGGGCGGTTTGCGATCGCTTCCTTTAGGGCTGCCACCGTTTCAGGCCACAGCGGGCAACGTCGCTCCGTCCCCGTCTTCTGCCGGGGATGATCGACCCATCCGTGGTCGAGGTCCAAGGCGGCCTTCGGCAGTGTCGAAATGTCGGAATTGCCGAATCCGCAATTGATCCCCAGCAAGATCATGGCCTTGATGTGCGGCAGCGCGGCATCAAGCATCATCCGCAGTTCGGTGGCCTCAAACATTCGCGACCCGTTCTGCCGCTTTGCTTTCATCAGCACCCGCTTTGTGGGTGCCTTGAATCCCGGTCCATAGCGGACGGGCCGGTCGATCAGGGCCGCGTCATACGCGTACTTGAAAACAGTCTTCGTGCGTTGGATCTCCACTTTGCGGGCCTCCGGGCCCATTGTCTTCGCCAGCACAGTCCGCATCCGCTCGAAATCATCCGCGGCTAGATCGTCAACCAGTCGATCCTTGCCGAAGACGGAGACGATCCGGGCGCAATTCGTGTGGTAGTCACGGAATGTCCGGGCGGTCAATTCGTCGGCGTCCACCATTGCCCGCTTCGTCGTCAAAAACCGGTTGACCAGAGCACGCACCGTCAGGCCGTCTCGTTTCGTGCGTGGTGTCCGCCCGTCGCGCAAAGCCTCCTTCTCGTCGAGGTACTTGTTCAACGCCCCCTGTGGATCGCCCCACGTGCCAAAGTAATGAAGGGCGCCACAGATTTTCTTGCACCATTGACCGTTTGAATGTGCGAATAGCGGGAAATCGGGGCGAGGTTTGTCGGGCTTTCTCTTGGCTCGACGGCGGGTAGAATTTGGCATGAATCGGCCTCCTAGCCAGGTCGGTTCTAGGCCCTCCGGTGGTGCTGCATCGGGGGGCCACATTTCTGGCCGACACCCACATCGGGTGTCGTACGGGTGTCGTTTGATTATACCGACTGGCCGAGAAGAGTCAACGGCCCTAGGAAAACAGGGTATTCTCTCACCCCAGCCACCGTGCCACGTCCTTGGCCCAGTAGGTGAGAATGATGCCGGCGCCGGCGCGGTGGATGGCGATGAGGCTTTCCATGGCGACGGCCTGCTCGTCGATCCAGCCACGCTGGGCGGCGGCCTTGACCATGCTGAACTCGCCCGATACGTTGTACGCCGCTAACGGCACGCCCGGAAAATGGTCGCCGGCCAGACGAATGATGTCCAGATAGGCCATCGCCGGCTTGACCATCACGACGTCGGCGCCCTCGGCCAGATCGAGTTCGATTTCGCGGATCGCCTGCTCGGCAGCCGCGGCCGGGTCCATCTGGTAGCTGCGGCGGTCGCCAAACTGCGGGGCCGACTCGGCCGCCTCGCGGAACGGGCCGTAGAACGCGCTGGAGTACTTCGCCGCGTAAGAGATGATCGGCAGATGCGCGAAACCCGCGCCGTCCAGCCCGTTGCGAATCGCTCCCACCATGCCGTCCATCATCCCGCTCGGCGCGACCACGTCGGCACCGGCCCGAGCGTGGACGACGGCCTGGTCGGCGAGCAATTGCAGCGTCGCGTCGTTGTCCACGTCCATCCGCCCGGTCGTTTCGGTCAGCACGCCGCAATGGCCGTGGTCGGTGAATTCGCAGCAGCAGACGTCGGTGATCAGCAACAACTCGGGAGCCGCTTGTTTGGCGACGCGGACCGCCTCGGCAATGATTCCCGAATCGCTCAAGGCGTCGGTCCCGGTGGCGTCCTTTTCCGCAGGGATGCCGAAGAGAATCACCCCGCCAAGACCCAGCTCGGCCGCCTCGCGAACTTCCTCGGCCAACAGGTCGGGCGAAAGTTGGTAGTTGCCGGGCATGGACGAGATCTCTTGCCGGAAGTTCTCACCCGGCCGGACAAACAGCGGCAGGATCAGGTTGGCCGGCGAAAGCCGCGTCTGGCGGACCAGTTGGCGGACGCCCGGATGGTAGCGAAGTCGGCGGAGCCGCGTGGTGGGGAATCCTGGGCCGGCTGTTCGGTTTTCGTTGGACATGGGGATCTCGTGGTAGGGAGCCTAGCAGGCCGTCACTCGCAGGCCTTCTTGGTTGACGCCGAATTGGAAAAACCTCGCCCGCGAGTTCGGGGGGTCCGCCTCCAACTCGTGGCGCAATCTGGCCGCCGCCTCACGCGAACTGCACGCCAGGAGCAGGAAGCCACCGCCGCCAGCACCGAGTAGTTTAGCCCCGTCGACGTGGCCATGCAAGCGTGCCAGCAGTGCCTCCACGGCGTCGTTGCTGCTGCCGGGATCGAGTTGCTTGTTCAGCCGCCAGGCGGTATCGATCAGCGAGCCGAAACCGGCGGCGTCGCGTCGTGCCATGGCGCCGGCCAGTTCGGAGGCCGTCGTGGCGAGCTGCGTCAGCGTGGACGTCGCCACCGGGTCGCGATCGAGGTGTCGGCCGACCACCCGGCCGAGAATGTTCTTTGCCAGCCGCGTCAACCCCGTGTAGTAGAGCAAGGTTCGGCCGCCGTTTTGCACGGGATCGAGAACGTCGGCGGGTACGAATTGGATCACCGGGTCAGGGATCATGTCGGGGCGCGTGGTGATCAGCTTCACGCCGTCGACGGCGCCGCCGATTTGGTCCTGCCATCCGCCGCCGGTCGTCAACGCCTGTTCGAGTTGCAATAC
>JABMRB010000498.1 GCA_013202865.1 Candidatus Nealsoniibacteriota bacterium
ATACAAGCTCGAAGCGCAAGCGAGTGGATCATTTGTGACGAAAATCCACTCGCTTGCGCTTCGAGCTTGTATCCGTCGCAGTTCCTTCGGAAGAGGCGGCCTACTTCTCGTCCTTGAGGTGCTTATCGAACCAGGGGATTTCGAGCTCCATGACGTCGTCCAGGCATTGTCCTGAGTAAACGTCGTAGTGCTTCTTCCCTTTGAGCACGTGGTAGTCCGTCGGCACGCCGTTGGTCTTGAGAATCTCATGCACGCGCCCCGAATTTTCCTGGATCTTGAAATAGTGCTCCTTCTCGGCATCGATCAGAAGGGTCGGCACTTTGACCCGGTCGGCGTATTGGCCCGGGTTGAATACGGCGATACGTTCGGGATGGGGCGCGCCGTTGAGCCCGGCCGGCGAATCGCCCTGAGGCACCGGGTCGATCGCGCCGCGAGCACGGGCGGATTTCTGCTTGTAGACGCCTTCGAGCCCGGCCGGGTATCGCCGCGACCAGTCGGCGGGCATCGAACCGACTTGCGCGACCACGCATGCGATGCGACGATCGTGTGCAGAGCGATAGATCACGTGCCCGCCGCCGAAACTCGTACCCCAGATGCCGATGCGCTGCTGGTCGACCATGGGCTCACCGTGGACGTACGACACGGCGGCATCGATATCTTTCTGTTGGTCGACCGGATCGACGATCTCGCGAATGGCCTGGGCCTTGACGGTCACGTAGCCGTCCTTGTCGGGCTTGGGCATCTCGCCCCGAACCACGAGCCGGCTGTCGCTATCGCCCCAGTTGCGGTAGTCGTAGACGATGACCACGTAGCCGGCCGCCGCGAAACGTGGACCGATTCCGGATCGCATCAAGAAAGCCTTCGTGCCGCCCCACCCATTGCACAGCACGATGGCCGGCAGCTTCTCGCCTTCTTTGCGTGCCTTGGGATAGAGCAAGATGCCGGAGAGCCGCGTGCCGTCACTCCAGAGCGTAATGTCGCGCTGCTGCACGGTAGGATGCCCCTCGACCGTCTTCTCTTCTTGCGCCATGGCGGCACCGGACATCAACGCACCCGACAGAATCGCCACAACGGCCAGTGGGGCCAGCACGCGAGTCCAACTCGAGGTTCTCCACGTTCTCATGTTAATGCTCCTCTGTGTTGGCTCCTCTGGATTGGTCTACTATTGTCCGCATCGACAAACGCGTATTGTGCTCTCGTTGTCGCCCGAATGCAAGTTCGCGACGCGCAGCCGACCCGAACGGGGGGCTCCCGCTCGCCTCCATAAGGATCATCGTTGCCGGAATCCGGGAGAACTCTCGATTTTTTTCCCTCACACGCAAGATCACCTTCGCCGGTCGATCTCCCGGCCTTTTCTTGATAGAATGTGCTCTGCTATGCGTGCGTGGACTGAAATGTCGTGTACCCGGAGACAAGGTGATGAACAAGCAGATCGGCGTTTGGGCTACCGCAGCGATACTGGCAGGGTTGCTCTCCGCGGGGCATGCCGCCGAGCCGACGCACACGGACGTCCGCTATTCCAAGAAGTTCGAGCGGAGCGTGCTTGATATATGGACCGTCGAAAGCGACAAGCCGGCGCCGCTGGTGGTTTACTTTCACGGTGGCGGGTTCAAGGCGGGCGACAAACGCCACTTCTACCGTAGCGAGTTTATCAGGAAGTACCACCCCAAGGGCGTGGCGTTTGCCAGCGTCAATTATCCGTTTCTCGAGCACACCGACAAGAGCTACGCCGCGATTCTCGCACACACGGCCGAGGCGATCACGTTCCTCGCAGCGAATGCCAAGAAGTACAACATCGACGCCAGTCGCATTTCGGTGACCGGTTCGTCGGCCGGCGCATTGATCAGTGGCTATCTCGGCCACGGAACGAAGCTGCCGATCCGGTCGGTCTTCGCCCATCAACAACCGATGGGGACCCCAGCGTTGATCCTTCCTCTGCTTCACCGGGGCGGCGCTGCGATGGTGCTGTTCAACAGTTCCGGCCCCAACGACCGCGTTCACCACCCGGACAACGCCGCCGCCGTGAAGCGGCGGTGCGACCAGATCGGCGTATTCTGTGTGGTCCATGGCTCGAAGCAGTCGGGCTTGCCCGAGGTTCCCGAAGGGGAGGACATTCACGACATCGTGATGAAAGTGTTCTACAAGTCATGGAAACTGACACCGCCCGAATAGTACACCGTCCAAGGAGAGTGACAAGATGAGACTCCACTTCTATCATTGGCTGCTCGCAGTCGCGACCGTTGCGTGTCCCCTTGCTGCTGCGGAACAGGCCGAGCCGGAGCAACCGGATCGGCCCAATGTCCTGCTGATCTTCACCGACGACCAGGGCACGCTCGACACGAACGCTTACGGCTCGACCGATCTCTACACGCCGCACATGGACCGGCTAGCCAAAGAGGGCGTGCGGTTCACACAGGCCTACTCGCATACCGTCTGCTGTCCGGCCCGGGCGCTGCTGATGACCGGTCGTCATCCGCAACGAAGCGGCGTAGTGAATTGGACTCAAGGCGATCTGAAGGCCGCCAAGGGGATCAATATGGCGTTGGAGGAGGTCACGCTGGCCGAGTCGCTCAAGAAGGCCGGCTATGCCACCGCGCTGTTCGGCAAGTGGCACTTGGGTGCGCACAAGGATTATGGTCCGACCAAGCAGGGCTTCGACGTATTCTTCGGCCTTCGCGGTGGGTTTATCGACAACAACAACCACTTCTTCCTCCATGGCAACGGCAATCACGATCTCTACGAGGGCACCCGGGAGGTCTTCCATCGCGACGAGTATTTCCCGGATCTGATGACCGACCGAGCGATCGAGTGGATCCGGCAGAACAAGGCCCGGCCCTGGTTCTGCTACTACGCGATGAACATCCCGCATTACCCCGAACAGGCCGACGCGAAGTTCGACCGTCGCTACGCGGACCTGGAAATGCCGCGACAATCCTACGCGAAAATGATTTCAACGACCGACGACCGAATCGGCCGCGTTCTGGCCCGACTCGACGAGTTGAAGATCCGCGATCGTACGATCGTCGTGTTCATGTCCGACAACGGGGCGTCGGCCGAGACCGCCGCCATCCGCGTCGACAACCACGCCAGCGGTTTACCCAAGGGACACAATTACGGCGCCAACGGCGGCGGTGGAAACACCGGCAAGTGGCGCGGCCACAAGGGCACGTATCTCGAAGGCGGGCTGCGCGTGCCGGCGATCATTTCCTATCCGGCGAAGTTGCCCGTCGGTGCGGTGCGCGATCAGGCGATCATCGCAGCCGATTGGTACCCGACCATTTTGGAGTTGTGTGGTGTAGAACAACCGGGCGTGAAACTCGACGGCGCCAGCGTGCTGCCGTTGATTGAAGACGCCAGACGGCCGACGCACCACGAGGAACTGCATTGGGCATGGGGCGCCGGCTGGGCCGTGCGCGTGGGCGATTGGAAGTTGATCGGCGCCCGCGATCAGCCCAAGTCGCTGGTGAATCTGTCGGACGAGAGCCCCGAGGCAACCAACCACCTCAAGGCCCAACCGGACGTCGCCCAGTCGCTGCACGCCCGACATAAGGAGTGGCTCAGCGAGGTGTTGCCGCCGGTCGAGTAGCTCAGCTACCTTGTGACAGATTGACGGTTTGACAAAGTGGCAAAGTGTCACAGATGGCGGAAGTGCTCTTGGTTGCACCCCATCTCGTCGGGGGGGGGGCGATTGGGCCGAGAGACCCCAAGAATATGTTTGACACAGCCTACCTGCCGTGAGATAATCAGGGCTGACTCGACTACCCGAGACCAATAGGCAGCAGCGTTTCATTTGACGGAGGCAGCGTCTTTTCAGCATCCCGAACTGACCGTCAACCTGTGGCGGTGATTCTCCGGGGATGCTGTGTATCGACTCCTACTTGGAGTTGATTTCCCGAGATTACCACAGGCGGATTGTCCGTCTTAACCTTCGTTGGAGGATGATATTATGTTGCGGTTGATGAGTTGCTTGGCAGTTTTGATGGTGTTGGTGGGTGTGGGAGTTACGGAGGCCGCCGGCGGCGAGACGTCGCCCTACACGCAAACCTCACCTACAGGTTCGGGACTCGTTCTGCTGCACGACAGTTTCGATGGGATGAACGACGTTGCGAACCTTACCGGTCAACCACATAACGTTCACGTGAACTCGGATCTGACCGCTCGGCAGGGCGGCTCTTCTCTGGGGACGGTACCGTATCTTGTTGACGTCGGTGGTGGCAGTAATCCTCCCTACAGGAACCCGCACATCTCCGCCAATGCACTTGTAATGCAAGGGGGTGATAAGCGATCACAGATTATTGCACCACTTCACAATTTCGTAGATGCTGCAATTACCGACACCGGCGGCTTCGCGATCGACTTCACCGCGAATCCGACTGGCAGCAATACCAGCATGCATTGGCTCGCGGTGTCGTTCGGACATACCTACGCGGATGCCGTTGACGCACCGGACGGCGTGACCGTGCTGAACGAGCCGGACGCAGACTTCGGCATCCTGTTCCGCGGTGACGGCCGATTTAGCACCTTCGGCGACGGGACATTTGGGGGGCATGCCGGTACCTACGCGTCTGGCCACGGCCCTGACGACTTCTTTGATTTCCATATCGCGGTGGAAACAGATTCGTTCGATGCCGGACAGCCTGCGACCGTACGTGTGTTCGTCAACAACCAAGAACTCGACGTCGGCCCAGCTCTTGGTGATGAACTGTTCTTTATGTGGGATGCAGACGAATCCAACTACATCAGCCTGGAATCCCGTATTCTACCGTCCGTGGTTGGCGATTTCACGGTTTCGACCATTCCCGAGCCTTCCACTCTCGTCCTCTTAACCCGGACGCCGCGAATCCAGGTGTCCCGTCCGCGTCGGAATCGGCTGGTCTTGGAACGGCTGGAACCGCGGCTGCAGTTGGACGCCGGACCACTGCTGATCAACGAGTTCATGGCGATCAACACCTCGACCCTGGCCGATGAGGACGGCGCCTACTCCGACTGGATCGAGATCTACAACCCCAGCGCCTCGGCCGTCGATCTGGACGGCTGGCACTTGACTGACAACGACGCCAACCTGACCAAGTGGACGTTCCCCGCACGAACGCTCGCCGCGGACGAGTACCTGCTGGTCTTCGCCTCGGACAAAGACCGCACTGGGGCGTTGCCGGCCGGGGGCGAACCGCACACGAACTTCAAGCTCGACGGCGACGGGGAATACCTGGCACTGGTGCAGCCTGACGGCACGACGATCTCGCACCAATATGCGCCGGAGTATCCCAGCCAGACCGCCGACGTTTCCTACGGCATCGGCACGTCGACGACGGCAACCGACTTGCTGGTTGCCTCGGGCGCGGCGGCCCGCTTCCACGTGCCCGGCCCGGGTGAAGACATGGCGGCCTGGACGGCCGACGATTTCGACGACACCGGTTGGGCCGACAGGTTCACGCTCGACAAGGCAAGGGCGCTGATCTCAGAGGTCACGGCGACCGGTAGCCTACATGGAATTGAGGTCCAAAACGTTTCGCTCGCTGCGATCGACGTCGATGGCTGGAAGGTCCTGGTCAACGACGCCTCGTCGGGACGAATCAACGACGTCGGCAATCTGGCGTGGGACCTCTCGGGCCAGATGGCTGCGGAAACCGTCCTCTATCGAACCGACGACCCGGGCGCGGGCGACAACTACTGGGGTGAGCCGATCCCATGGCAGAGCGAGGGTGACGGGTGGGTTATGATCCTCGACGACGTCGGCAACGTCGTCGATTTTGTGGCCTGGGGCTATGATGCGGCTGAGATCGCGTCGCTTCAGATCGACTTCGCCCAGTTTACCGATATCGTCGTCGGCAACCACTGGACGGGCAACGGGGTAGATCTCAGTGGCGGCAAGCTACTGCCGCAAGAGAACGCGATCTCCTTTGGCTCACCGTGGAATTATCTCCATCCACTCGACGGCAGGGATCCGGACTCTGTCGACCCCGATTTCGTCGCCACCTGGATGCGGCCGACCGGATACGACGGCCCGGCGTTCGACCGGTCCGGTCCGGCGATTCTCGGCTATGGGGGCATCGATCGCCCGCCGGGAATTGTCACGAACATCGGCACGCCCGGCGCCGGCGACCGCTACACGGCCTATTTCCGCACCCAGTTCACGATCACCGACGCGATGGTCAACGCGGCCGTCGAAATCTTCAGCGACGACGGCGCGGTGATCTACATCGACGGAGCGGGGCCTTACCGAAACAACTTCTCTGGCGCCGACACCTATCACGCTTTGGCCGACGACACGGGCGACGAAAGCGGCACAAAGACACTCGCCATACCCGATCTGTCTGCCGGGACCCACACGATCGCCGTCTCCGTCCATCAATCGCACGCCAGCACCAGTAGCGACGTCGGGTTCGACCTGCGGTTGTACGGCCAGCCGGTGGCGGGGCCGGCCGAGGGACTGGCACGCCTGGGCATTAGGGACAATGACGTCGAAGCGGACTTCGACCAGACCAACGATCCTACCCTCGGAGTGCAGAACGCCGAAATGACCGTGCCTTTCGGCGAAGTTCTTCCCGTACGCACGGGTATCGGCTACAGCAACGGCTCGCCGGACTTCACCGGCACCATTGCGACGGACGTCTCCGAACCGATGCAAGGCGTGAACACGTCGCTGTGGACGCGGATCGATTTCCAGGCCGAGGACTTGCTGGAGTTCGACACGCTGACGCTTCGGATGCAGTACGACGACGGCTTCGTGGCCTATCTCAACGGCCAGGAAATCGCCTCCGCCGGCGATCCGGATCCGCTGGCTTACAACTCGGCCGCCACGGGCGACCGCAGCGATGCCCTGGCCACGGTCTTCGAGGAGATCGACGTCACGGCGCACCACGCCTTGCTGCAAACGGGCACGAACGTATTGGCCGTCCATGGCTTGGACTCAACGGTCGCCGACTCCGGGTTTCTGGTCTTGCCGGAGCTTGTCGCCTCGGGAATCCGGTACATCGAGCAAGCGTTTGTCCGCCCGACGCCGGGTGAAACGAACCTGACCACCGGCGTGGTAATCAACGAGTTCCTGGCCCGAAATGACGGCGGGCTTCAGGACGAGGACGGCGCGTATCCGGATTGGATCGAACTCTACAACCCCACGGCCGACGCGGTCGAGCTGGAGGGGTGGTACCTGACCGACGACGCCACGGACCTGACTCGCTGGGAATTCCCGGACGTCACGCTGGCCTCGGGTGAATACCTGGTCGTTTTCGCGTCGAACAAGGACCGCACGGACCCGCTCGGGGAGTTGCACACCAACTTCAAGCTCGACGGCTCGGGGGAGTACCTGGCGCTGGTCGGGCCCGACGGCCTGAGCGCGGTCCATGCCTACGCCCCCGGTTTCCCGCCGCAGTTCGACGACGTCTCGTACGGTCTGGCCGCCGATGGCAGCAACACGCCCGGCTATTTCACGGCGCCCACCCCCGGCGAGGCCAACGGGCCGCTGGCCGTGTCGCAGGGCCCAATCATCACCGACGTGACCGAGAACCCCCCGCCGCCCGCCGACGCCGACGACCTGACGATCACGGCCGAAGTCTACCCGACCGGCGCGGCCATCGACCAGGTGACGCTCACGTACCGCGTGATGTTCGGCGCGGAGCGGCCACTGTCGATGGTCGACGACGGCACGCAGGGCGATGCCACGGCCGGCGACGGCATCTACTCGGCCGTCATCCCCCACACGGCCGCCGCGCCCGGCGAGATGGTCCGCTGGTACGTCACGGCGGTCGACACGGAGGGCAACACCTCCCGCGACCCGGTATGGAACCTGCCCTACGTCGACCATAACAACGCCCCGGAGTATTTCGGCACGGTGGTGACCGACCCGGGCGTCAGCAGCAAGATACCGATCATGGAGTGGTTCGTCGAGGACCCCGAGGCCGCGCGGACCGACGCCGGTACCCGGGCGTCGGTCTTCTTCGACGGGCTGTTCTACGACAACTTCTTCGTCCGCCGACGAGGTTGGAGCACGCTGGGCTGGGCCAAGCGGAAGTTCAAGTTCGACTTCAACTCGGGCAACTACTTCCGGTACTCGGCCGACGAGCGGCCGGTCGAGGAGTTCAACCTGCAATCGCACTACAGCGAAATCGGCTCGGTTAGCTACATGCGCGAGAACCTGGGCTTCGCGTGGATCGACGAAGCGGGGGGCGCCGCGTCCAAGACGTTCCATACGCAACTCCGCCAGAACGGCGAGTTTTACGGGCTCTACTCCTTTGTCGAGCAGGTCGACGAGACGTTCCTCCAGCGCAACGGGTTCGACCCCGACGGCGCTATGTACAAGGCCCTGCAAAACGGCACGCTGGCCCCCAATCCCACAACGAACAACTACCGCAAGGCGACACAAAAGGACGAACCCTGGACCGACTTCATCGAGTTCACGACGGGACTGAGCAGTGCGAACCGCTTCGACTACGTGATGGACGCCGTCGACGTGGCCCAAGTCATCAACGAGATGGCCGCCCAGACGATCATGCCCAACCACGATCGGCTGATCAAGAACTACTACGTCTACCGCGAGCCGGACACGCAGCAGTGGCACCGTTTCCCCTGGGACATGGACCAGCCGTTCGCCGTGGGGTCGAAGATGAATAGCGATCCCTGGGGCAACGTGCTCTTCGGCGACTCGCAACACGTCCAGGAGCCGGGCCACGCGGACTGGCTAAACTACTTGCACGACGCGATCCTCGACAACCCGGTCACACGCGAGATGTATCTCCGTCGGCTGCGGACGCTGATGGATCAGTACCACGACGTCAGCACGGGGTATTTCGAGGGACTGATCAACGATTACTACACGCTGATCGAGGCCGAGGCCGACCTGGACAACGCCAAATGGGGTAGAGGCAATATCGACAACGGGGTCAACCAGCTATTGACCCAAAATCTGCCCCAGCGGCGGGCCTTCTTGCTGAACGATCCGCTCGTGCCTAGCCCCCAGACAGGGAGCCCCGCGATCTGGATCGGCACGGTCGACTTCAACCCTGCGTCCGGCGACCAGGACCAGGAGTACATCGAACTTCTCAACCCGGGCGCCGTGGCGGTCGACGTTTCCGGATGGCGGATTGAGGGAGCGGTCGATTGGATGTTTCAACCCGGCACGGTCATCCCTTCGGGCGGTTCGCTCTACGTGGTGGCCGACGTACTCGGGTTCCTGGCGCGGCCCACCGGACCCGGCGGCGGCCAGGGGCTGTTCGTGCAAGGTAACCATGAGGGCCACTTGTCGAACCTTGGCGGCAGCCTGACGCTGATCTCGGCCGATGAGCAAACGATGGATGAGGCCACCTACGTGGGTTCGCCGTCGCTTGCCCAGCAGTATCTGCGGATCAGCGAGATCAACTACAACCCGCCCGAACCTACACCCGAGGAAATCGCCGCCGGGTTCACCAGCAACGAGGACTTCGAGTTCCTCGAACTGCTCAATATGAGCACGGCTCCGGCGGGCACGGGAGAGGACATCCAACTCGTCGGAGAAATCCTCGTCGACGGCGTGCAATTCCAGGTCAGCGACGATTTTAATTTGACCGATTGGAGCGGCCATTTCGGCATGGGTGAATTGCTGGGTGGGGCCGCCGTCGTCGACGGCATGCTCCAACTCGACGCCGACACGTTCGGCTCGATGGTGGCCGGCGCCTACCACGGGCCGGATATCACCGCAAAGACCCTCATGGCGTGGGTCTACGTCGACGACGCGAATCAGGTCGGCGGTGGGGTGATGACGCTGCAGAATGCTTCGCCGGCCGAGGAGACGTTCGACGGCATCGTCTACGCCCAGCAGGAGTCGGGCAAGTGGATGGCCGGCAGCGAGGAGTTCAACCGCACCCAGGATTCGCCCCAGGGCGGCACGCCCGAGACCGCCGCCGGGCAACTCGTCCACGTGGCCGTCGTCTACGGCAGCGACGATTCGATCGCGGTTTATCGCAACGGTCAGCCCTACGCCGCCTACACCAAAGGGAGTGTGCCGATCTATACGGACGCGGACGAGATCATCATGTCGTTCGGCCGTCGGCCGTCGGACGACGCCCCGCCGGTCGCGACCGGACTGAGGCTGTGGCTCGACGCCGGTGACACGAACGCCGACGGCGTTTTCGACGCCTGGCCCAACTCCACGCCCGTGGCCGAGTGGCGAGACAAGTCGCCCGGCGGTGCGGGCTCGGTCGCGCAGGGCGACGTCAGCATGCAGCCGCGCGTCAAGACCGACTATCTCGGCGGCCAACCGGTGGTGCAACTCGACGGGAACGACTTCCTGGCCGGGTTGCCCGTGCTCGATGCAGGCGACGACACGTTCACCTACTTCGCCGTTTGGCAGCCGCACGTGACGGGGGTTCAGGCGATCTTCGAGCAGGCCGGCGCCGGCACGGGTGCCCGGGCGTCCCTGCTGGCCGTGGGCGACCGCTACGGCTTCAACGGGCAAAACAACGACGCCCACAACCTCGCGCCGTACGCAGCCAACCAGTGGCGCATCAGCGCCATGGTCCTCGATGGCACTGCCGACAGCAACGTCCATGTGTACGACAACGGCACGGAGTACGTGGGCACGGTCAACATCCAAACGCAGAACCTGGGCACGCTGGGCACTCGCGTTGGTGCTAAGGTGACCGACAATAGCGAGCGATTCGACGGCGACATTGCCGAAATCCTCGTCTACGACCACGTGCTCAGCGCCGAGGAACACGCCCTGGTTGACTCGTACTTGGCCGGGAAGTACGGTCTGCCGACGGCGCTTGCCGCGGCCCCGGGCGGTCCTGCCAACGCCGCACCCGGGGTGGAATCGCCCTTCTTCACCGGACGGATCGACGAAGCACGGCTCTATGCCGCGGCGCTTTTACCCCAACAGATCGCCGATGCCGCCGCAGCGCGCGGCGTCGCCGCCGAACTGGTAGGCCACTGGACGTTCGAGGACCAGGAGGTGGCCACGCTTGCGCCGGGCGAACGGGTGCTGTTGGTCAACAACCGCACGGCCTTCGAGGCCCGGTACGGCACCGGACACAACGTCGTCGGCGAGTACGCCGGCCGGCTGAGCAACGGCGGCGAGCAGATCGTGCTGATGGATCCTTTCGGCGAGGCGGCCTTCGACTTCCGCTACAACGACGCCGACGGTTGGCCCGGCCGCGCCGACGGCAAGGGGGCGTCGCTGGAGTTGATCGATCCGACCGACGTGCCCGACGGCGAGCCGGCGCGGTCCGAATACCTGAGCGATCCGGACAACTGGCAATCGTCCAGCGCCTATCTGGGCACGCCCGGCACGGCGGCCGAGCCGCATCAGGGTGTTGTCATCAACGAGGTGCTCAGCCATACCGACTGGCCGCAAGTGGACAGCGTCGAATTGGTCAACGTCACCGATCAGCCGGTCGATATCGGCGGCTGGTACTTGAGCGATTCGTGGGGCTGGGACCCGTTGGTCGTCGACGGTGGTGACAATAACTATAAAAAGTTCTGCATTCCCGATGGCACGACGCTCGCGCCGGGCCAGTACGTGACGTTCGACGAAAGTCACTTCAACCCCACGCCCGTTGATCCGCTGCCAAACCACTTTGCGCTGGACGGAGCCCATGGCGACGACGTCTGGTTGATGCGAGCCGATGCGCAGGGCGACCTTACCCACTTCGGCGATCACGTCGACTTGGGTGCCCAGGCCAACGGCGAGTCGTGGGGGCGATGGGCAGGCGGCGGGCTCTATCCGATGACCCGGCTCACGCCGGACGGACCGAACAGCGGCCCGCGGCTCGGCTCGGTGGCCGTTAGCGAA
>JABMRB010000499.1 GCA_013202865.1 Candidatus Nealsoniibacteriota bacterium
GATGAGAAACGCCGCTCGACGTAACCTGTTGAAGTAACACGAGTTGGGGCCAGCCTCCCGCACCGGCCATCGTCGTAAGTGATTTCACGCAGTTCTTGCCAAACAGGGGTTTGCGCTGATGGGCATAACTCGTTGGCGTGTCAGGGGTTACGAAGAATTTCGCGGCTAATCTTGACTTTCGCTGAAAAACCCGATCGGTCATTTCAAGCTGATTCTAATCGACGTAACTCCTTATTTCAAGGCGACTTAATGGTCGCCTCGGCCGGGCGGCGGGGCGGCTCTCAAAACGTAAACGCGGGGCAATTATTCCCGTAACCGCATCCCGTGGTACGCGGGGAGGAAACCAAGCCCTTACGGAAATCCGTCAAACAGGCCCACCGGCAATTGTCGCTCTTCGACCGCCGAAACCGGAAAACAATTGGCCAGGCCGCTGGCAGGCAGCGGAGGTGCGGCAGTGCAACTGCCCCACCAACCGCCGACCCACAGCGCCTACACTTTCCAACCCTCGCGGAAGTCGGGGAAGATATAGTCGTCGGCCTTCGGGTTGCCCGATGCCTTGAACTCCTTGGCGTCCCAGTCGAACCCGCCGCCGGCTCGGAAGGCCGCGTTGGCCAGTAGCACCGCTTCGGCGAGCGGGCCGGTGTAGTTGACGAAATCGCACGTCGACCGCGGACCGCCCTTGCAGGCATTGAGCCACTCTCGGTGGAAGCCGGGTGAGGCGGGAATCGTCTCCTTGGGTTTCACCGGTTCCGAGCCGTCGGACATCGTCGTGACGTGGCCGTTGAATCCGGCCGCAATGACGCCCTTCTCGCCGATGAACAGCGTGTTCCCGCCGCCCTTGGCACCATACTTCTTGAACACGTCGCCGGAAGAGGTCGTATGCCACCAGTGCAGCGCGAGTGCATCGTGCCCCTCCTCGGCCGGGAATTCCAGCCGCGTCTTCATGCCCTTGGGGGTCCGTTGCGGATCGATGTCGGACGGCTCGGGTACCTCGTCCAGATCGACCCGCTTGGGATACTTGAGCTTCAGTGCCCAGAACGGGATATCGAGGATGTGACATCCCCAGTTGCCCGTCTCGGCCGTGCCGAAGTCCCACCAGAACCGCCATTTATACGGGCAATAGTCCGGGCTATATCGGCGCTGCTTCGCCGGGCCGAGCCAGAGGTCCCAGTCCAAATGCGATGGAACGGCCGGGAAGTCCGTCGGCATGGCAGGCATGCCGCGGTTGCCGCCGATGAAGCAGTAGACCTCTTTGATCCGCCCAATCACACCGGCCTGAACGGCTTCGACCGTGCGGCGCATCCCGCCGTTGGCGTGACGCTGGTTGCCCAATTGCGTGGCGACGTTCATCTTCTTGGCGATCTTGGTCAGTTCGCGACACTCCCAGGCCGAGTGAGCCAGCGGCTTCTCGCAATAGCAGTGCTTACCCATCAGCATCGCCTGCCGGGCCGCGTGGAAGTGCGTATGGTCGGGCGTGGCGACGGTGACCGCGTCGATCGTCTTGTCCATCTCGTCGAGCATCTTGCGGAAGTCGTGATACTGCTTGGCTTTCTCGAAGCGAGTGAAGTTCTTGCCGGCCTTCTTCTCGTCGACGTCGCAGACGGCCACGACATTCTCACCCGAGACACCGTTGACGTTCGCCCCGCCCTGACCGCCGACACCGATACAGGCGACGTTGAGCTTTTCGTTGGCCGAGGCAGCACGCGCCTTAGGTGCCACGCCGAGCCAGTACCCGGCCCCGATGGCCGCCGATGCCTTGAGAACGTCACGACGATTCGGATGATGCATGAGTATGTCTCCTGATTGGAAGGATTTGTTTTCGCCGGCTCGGGATGCAGCCGATCTTGCAGGGCAAGGCCAACTGCCATGGTAACGCTTCGGCCACCGGAGGGCAAATGCGAGATGACACGCAAGGCAAGCTCTTCATCGGAGAATCGAGTCTCCGAAAGGCCACTTGTGGACGTGGATAGAGGCTTAGTCGTCTTTCGAGAGGTCTTTCGAGAGACTATTGTTCCGGGTCGTCAAGAGAATCAACTCGCGGTCGGGGTCACCGCCGCCAAACCCGCAATTGGGGGGCCAGCGTACAGGTCATCTTTCGGGTCGAGATACTGGCAAAGAGCACCCTGGGGCCGTCCCGGGAGCCGAAAGAGAATGTCCGCCCCCGGATGGTCCTTGCCTGTACCCACCCCCCCCGTATGGGCGTGCAGCGCGAAGACCTTGCGAGGCTTCTCCGGCTTCTTCTTGACTTTACGGCGGGGAACGGACGAAGTAGAATTGGTCACGGTTATCCCATCAGGCTGCCGCCGAATAACAACCTACCGCAAAACAACCGCAAAGAAGTACCGGAGACATGTAACGTAAGTCGTTTGTATTAAATGACTTAAACAGTACGGAGAGGTGGCTGAGTGGTCGAAAGCGACGGTTTGCTAAACCGTTGACCGGCGA
>JABMRB010000500.1 GCA_013202865.1 Candidatus Nealsoniibacteriota bacterium
GCCGCCGCTCCGCCATGCGAAAGCCTTCGCCCACGTGCTGCGCCACATGGACCTCGACGTACACTCGAATCCCGTCTTCGCCGGCAACACCTCGTCCCGCCCGCGCGCCTGGATGCTCATCCCCGAGCACGGCTTCTCCAGCGACACCCAGGTGCTGCTCGAGAACGACGGCCTCGACCACATCCTCGACGGCCAGATTCCCTCCGACCTCGCGGACTACTGGCAGGGCCGCAGCTTCGGCGGCGCCTGCGGCATCGGCCATCTGGCGGTGGACTTCCATCGCGTGGTACACAAGGGACTCGACGCGCTTATCGCCGAGGCGCGGCAATACGTGGTCACCAGCGCCTCCGACCGCTCGGCCTGCCGCCAGGGCATGGCCATCGCGCTCCAGGCCGTGGTCGATTGGGCAGGGCGCTACGCCGCGGCCGCCGAGGCCGCGGCGCGCGCCGAGGCCGACCCCGTGCGCCGTGCCTGCCACGAGCGCGTGGCCGCCGCCTGCCGCCGGTTCTCGATCTCCCGGCTGTGCGCTTCGGCTCCGATTGCCCGGGCCTCGGCGGTCATGCGGTTGTAGGCCCCTTGGGCGTGGATCATCGATGCCATGCCTCGCATGTAGTTTCCGGCCGCCGTGGCCGCATGGTGATAGTACAGCGGGGCAGGGACGTATCGAACCCGAGGGCCGTACGCCGCATGATAGGTGCTCGAGACGGCGATCGGCTGTGCCTGGACGTCGGTTTGGGTGATTGCGGCCATCAGTAGGGCCAGCAGTGGTGTGGCGAGCGGTTTCATTTCATCGTCTCCTGTCTTGTTGACGGGCGTTTGCTGGCGTCGTGTTTGTTACTCAACCATCTATTCCCGATTCGCACCAAAATGTTGCGCCCGAAGTGTCAAAACCGGAAAACTCCGCAGCAATCGCCGGGCGAGACGCTTCGGAAAACCTCCATTGGATGGTACACTTATCGAGTGTGGTCGGTTTCCATGCGGATTGCGGATGTCGCAAGAGTGTCGCCCCAGAGAAAGTCATCATGCCAAGCTTTGGCCCGGCAGATCGGTTCCCCGTCACGCAATGGTCGCTGGTAGCCAGGGCCGGGCAAGACGACCCCGAACTCAGGCGCAAGGCGTTGGGGGAGTTGCTCGGCCGCTACGTTCCTGCGTTGCGGGCACACCTGGTTTATCGCAAAGGCGTCGCGGAGGAAAAGGCCGACGATCTGGTGCAGGAGTTCGTGGCCGACAAGATCCTCGAAAAGGACCTGATCTCCCGGGCCGACCGCAGCCTGGGGAAGTTGCGGACCTTCCTGCTGACGGCCCTGGACCGTTTCGCAGCCAACCAGTTCCGCGACCAGCAGGCACAAAAGCGTTCGCCGGGAAAAGGCCGGATGGTGGCGCTCGACGAGCGGGCCGACGGGCTGCCGCTGGGGCAGCGTCCCTCCGAGGCGTTCGACGTGGCCTGGGCCCGAAGCGTGATTAAGGAAGCCTTGCGGCAGATGCGCACGGAGTGCGAGACGAGCGACCGGATGCAGCTTTGGGGCGTGTTCGAGTGTCGCGTGGTCGGCCCGACCCTCGAAGGGGCCCCGGCGGTCGACTACGGGACGCTCGTCGAGCGGTTCGGCTTTCGGTCGCCCACGCAAGCGTCCAACGCGTTGACCACCGCCAAGCGGATGTACGCCCGGGCGTTGCGCTGTGCCGTCGGCGAGTACGCCCAGGACGAGCACGAGGTCGAAGCGGAAATTGCAGAACTCAAGGAAATTCTCGGCCGGGCCGGTAGGTAGAACTATGAGCAACGACGACATCCGCCAAAGCGACCCCATTTCGCTGACGCACATGATGGACCTGGACGCTGCCGGGCAGCACCTGTGGGAGCCGGACGAGCTGGAATCGATTCTTGCCCATCAACTCGCCACGCCACTGGAGTGCGATCTGTTGTCGCTCAACGCCGGCCTGACGGCACGGCTCGATGAGCTCAACGCAGCGTGCCGCCCGCCGATCGCAACTTTCGCCGACCTGTTGTACCACGCCGAACCGCCGACCGATCTGCTGGAGTTGACCAAGACGTTCGCCAAGTCGTGCCGCACCAACCGCAACGCCCCCTTGCCGGACGAGATCTCGACGGTCCTCTATTTCCTCAGCATCATCGTGGCGCTTGTGAAGTGCGACCACCGCATCACCCGAATGGACGACGCCGCGTTGCGTTACAGCCTCGATTGGGCATTGCGGCAGCCTTGGTTGGACGGGGCGAGCCGGGCATTGTTTCAACAAGGGCAGGAGAGGCTCGGCAGTTCGTAGTACCGCATTTATGCGGTTGTTGGACGATCAAGGGTAACCCATCCCGCTTAGCCCGTTGGCGTGGAATCGTCACGCGTGGTGTCGCGGGTGGCCGCGATGATTCTCCGGAGTGGACTTTGCCACTTGAATAAATTGACTCGGAGAATCGTCGGGGTTGCGCAGCAACAGGAGGACGAAAGCGGTTGTCGTCCTACGTTGGTCGCTGTCTCGCAGTAGGGTGAAGTTGCGGCCGGAGTGGAATGCCTCTCATGGCTACGCCACACCGACGATTCTGCGAACGAGCCGAACAGAATCGCAACATCTGTTCCGCAGAATCATCGCTGCCACCCACGTTCACAAGCTCTGCCCGGCAACCCACAACACGGCCCGGCGCACCAGCGATTCGAGTCCTTCGACGCCCTCGGGATGGGGGCTGACGGCCATCGCGCGGCCTTTGCCGAAGGGGGCTGCGATGATCGCGGGGGTGTTGATCATTGTGCCCTGTTGCGGTTTGTACTTGCTGATCTCCGTGCGAAAAATGGCCAGTGGCACGTACGGCGGGAGTCCGTCCACGGCGAACGGCGACACGATCGGGCCGTTGGCGTATCGGATCTCGATCGGGCCTTGTACGTCGCCGAGGATTGCCTTGCCGGCCTCGGTCAGCTCCATCTTCACGGTTCCACTGCCGCGAAACCACATCGACTGCTCGCCCACGCCGGGAATGTGCCGCTTGCCGGTGAATGTCTTGGCGCTGAGCAGCGCGAGGCTCCAATCGTACTTGGCCGTGGCCAGGAACGCACCGGCACAGATGCCGACGTAGCCGCCGCCCGCGTGGACGAACTCTCGGACGGCCTTGCAACCGGCCTCGCCCAGCGCGGCCGCCTCTTTGCTTCCGCTGCCGCCGGGGAAGATCACGACGTCGAATTGGTCGAGCACACCGGCACGAATCTCCGGCGGACCAACGTGATGCAACACGAACCGGGGCGTGGACTTAGGATCTTGCTCGAGGATTCGCGCGAGCTTCTCTACGCCGGAGCCGCCCGTGCCGCCCGCGTCGTAGATGGCCACGCGGGTTTGGGCCGTTTCGTCGGCGGACGTCATCACGTTGACGCCGCTGCCGTCGATCATTTCCAGTTCCCGCATCAGGCGGTGGACCATGATGCGATGTTGCCGCGTGCGAATCGACAGCGGCTGCTTCTGATAGGTCGTCTCGAAGCAGAAGCCTTTGGCCCCCAACTGCTGGACGACCGCGCGGACCAGCCCGCCCTCGATCGGGCCGCTTTTGGATCGCTTCACGAGTTTGCGATCGGGGTCGTCGATCGTGGCGTTGACGTCGTCGTGGATATTGGCCGCAAGCCGCTGCATCTCGGGCGTGTCGAAGTAGATGATGCTGGAGCCGTCGGACTTGGGATTCGCGACGTGGAAGTCGAATCCCTCGTGCATGTCGACGACCCAGTCGGGCCGCTGCTGGCGGATGAACTCCCAAAGGGCCTCGATCGGCACCGAGCGAGCCTCGCCCGGTTCGTCGCCGGTGGGGAAATTCCGGTTGGCGTTACGGGTCGCGTCCGGCAGCCCCGGCAGCCACCGCGTGTTCTGCCGCAGCCCGGGCGTGTTGACCCGCGGCACGACGATCAGTTTGCCGCGACGGATCGGCCAATGCCGAATCTGCTCGGCCGCCCGATACCCGGCCGGTTCGTTACCATGCAGCCCGCCGGTGACCAGCAACGTGGGCCCTTCGACCCCGGAGTCGATGATGTAGTAGGGGTTTTGCCACTCGGTGTTCTCGGCGATCAGCCCGTTGGTGTGGGTGAGTTCGGCGCGGGCCGTGCTTGCTAGGAGTGTTAGGAGGAGGATTTGCAGCGGCAAGGAGTGGAGCGCTCTCATGATTTTCAGATCTCGCAGCGTCATGGGTTGAAGTCTCCTGATTGTCTTTGAGTCTGAAGGGCGTGTGCGCCAAGCAGACTCCAAACACTGCGTACCGAACGGTCGCATCTATCAGGTGTTCGGCACCATCAACGAAGTGCCGGCTCGCACCGTGCGGAAGGCGAAGTCCGCGTCGGTGAGGTACATACTCAAGGCTTTCGTGCATGCCTCTTCAGGCATCTTACCACACCAGATTCCGACGAACTCCAACTCCGTTTGAACGCGCAGATCCAGACCTCGTGTATAGGGCGCCTTCCAAAGCACATCGCTCTTTGCCGCCCAGTCTAGAGCCAAGGCCCCCTTGGGGCCAACTTCTATCCTCACGCAGCTCTCATAGATAGGCTGATGCTCAAACACACACAGCAGCGCTCTAGGCTCTCCATCTGTATCCAACGGCTCGTTCCATGAGATTTGCCGGCCTGACAGGTCACCCCAATTCTCTAGTTCTCCATGCCCAGTGTACATGAGAATCTCTGCTGAAGCCTTTGGGCGCCATCTACCGTCCTCAACGTCCCTTTCCTTCGCCTGGATCTCAATACCCCAACCGATCCCGCCGTCCTCCTCACTAATGAAGCCATCAAGAACGGCGTTCTCAATCTCAAATTCTAAGTCCGCTATCTTGAACATTTCCAAACACCCTTCCTCCTGTAGGAGTCAACTTCGCCATTTCGATTGCCTCGTCACGAGGGAGTTTCTGAACCTTCGCTCTCCTCCTCCTGCTCATCCTCAACACCCCAAATCAGCTTCAATTCGTCCAACTGCTCACTCTGGCCGAGTTGCTCGTAGCAGTACATTAGTGTCTCGGCGGCGGGGGCGTAGTTGCTGCAATCGTCTAGGGAGAGGCGGAAGGTCTCGGCGGCTTGCTCGGTGCGGTCCTGTTGTAGCAGCGCGAGGCCGACGTTGTATTTTACGCCCGCACAGTAGGGCACGCGGTCGGTGATCTTCTGGTAGATCCGCAAGGCCCCGCGGAGATCGCCCTTGCGGGCCTTGAGATTGGCCGTGTCGAGTCCGGCGAACGGCCCGGCCATCGAGCCGCCGTACGAACGCAATAGTTGGGCGACCGCCAGCGGCACCAGTAGCACGAACAACACGTTGCCGAACAACATCTTCCATGCATGGCCCCGCATGCAGGCCGGACAACACCAGACCTTCCGATCGCTCCAGCCGTAGACGACCACGAGGAAGTAGAAATACGCAATCGTGAATTGCCGCGGGCTGCTGAACATGCCGCACTCGTCGCACAGCTTCAACGCGGCCTCGCCCGCGGGCGCCTCGGCCTGATTGAGCGTGACCAGCGACTGGCAGAACTGGCAGTAGAGTTGCGGCGTGCGGGGCATGTCGCTGAGGATAATCGTCGCCCCACAACAGGGACACGCCTGGTCGCGATAGACGTGGCTGCGTCGCTGCTTTTGCAGTTGGTCCTTGTGGGCCTCGGCCCAAATGCTGCTGCGGGCGACGTCGACGGCCAGCTTCAGCCGCTTGGCCGACGACGTGCTCACGAGGATCGAGGACGGCTCGGCCTCGTCGGTGACCACGAGAATCGTCACGATATTCTTACGGATCGCCAACTCGGCCACGGCGGCGACGGGGATCGACGTGTCGTCCAGCACGATCGTCTGCCCGTCGAAGCTCCCCCGTTTGCCGAGGAAGCCGGTCTCCTGGCCCTCATCGCTGACCCAGCGGAATCTGAACGCGAACGGCTCTTGGTCGGTTATCGGCATGTGGGTTTTCTCTGGTCTCCCAATGCGGCAATGCTTTGAGCTTTGAGCTTTGAGCTTTGAGTAATGGGCTTTCTCACCGCTCACTGCTCACTGCTCACTGCTCACTGCTCACTGCTCATAGCTCATAGCTCATAGC
>JABMRB010000501.1 GCA_013202865.1 Candidatus Nealsoniibacteriota bacterium
GCGATCGCCCGGGCGCTGGCTAAGAACCCGGCCCTGGTGCTCTGCGACGAGCCGACCGGGGCACTGGATTTCAGCACCGGCAAACGCGTGTTGCGCACACTGGTCGACTTGAAGCAGCGGCTCGGCAAGACGATCGTGCTGATCACGCACAACAGCGCGATCGCCCCGATCGCCGACCGCGTGATCCGATTGCGAAGCGGGCAGATCGTCGAGGTTCACGACAATGCGACCCCGGCCTCGCCCGAGGAGATCTCCTGGTGAGCGTGCTCCATCGAAAACTGCTGCGCGAGCTATGGACCGCCAAGTGGATGCTCTTAGCGATCGTCGGCATCATTGCCGTCGGCGTGACGTGCATGATTTCGATGGGGTCGGCCTATTTCAACCTCAACGAGGCCAAGCAGCGCTACTACAGCCAGTGCCGGATGGCCGATTTCTCGGTCGATTTGAAGAAGGCCCCCCTGGCCGAACTCGCCCCGCTGGCCGACTTGCCCGGCGTCACGGAAATCCGATCGCGGATCCAGTTTAGTGCGACGGTCGATCTGGAGTCGGCGCTTCGCGAGCAATCGGGCCCCGGATTGCAGGCCCGCCTGGCAGCGGCCGAGCGGCCGATCAACGGACTCGTGCTCTCGTTGCCCGAGCGGCGCGGGCCGACCATCAACGACGTCGTGCTCTGCGAGGGCGGCTATTTCACCGACCTGCGTCAGAACGAAGTGATCGTCAACGACGCCTTTGCCCGCCGTCACCAATTGAAGCCCGGACAGCGGATCCACCTGCTGTTGAACAACCGCCGGCAGGAACTGCACATCGTCGGCACGGCGATCAGCAGCGAGTTCGTCTATCTGCTCGGCCCGGGAGCCATCGTACCCGACCCGGCACGGTTCGGCGTCTTCTATATCAAGCGAAGCTACGCCGAGGACGTCTTCGATTTCGACGGGGCGGCCAACCAGGTCCTCGGGCGGTTGACGCCCGACGCAAGCAAGCACCCCGGGGCGTTGCTGCGCCGGATCGAGGACCTGCTCGCGCCTTATGGCGTGTTTTCCAGCGCGTCGCTGGCCGATCAGCCGTCGAACAAGTACCTCACCCAAGAAATCGAAGGGCTGAAGAGTTTCGGACTGGTGATGCCGATGATGTTCCTGGCCGTGGCCGCGCTCGTGCTCAACGTGTTGCTGACCCGGCTGGCCGACCAGCAGCGGACAACCATCGGCACACTCAAGGCCCTGGGCTACTCCGACCGGCAGGTCTTCACGCACTTCCTCGAGTTCGGGCTGACCGTCGGGCTCAGCGGCGGGCTGCTCGGCTGCGGATTGGGTTACTGGCTGGCCGGCGCGTGGACCGCCATGTATCGACAGTTCTTCGAGTTTCCCGAGCTAAGCAACCGGTTCTACCCGGGCTTGATCTCGGGCGGACTGGCCGTCAGCGCGGCGTGCGCCGCGTTTGGCAGCATCCGGGGCACCCGGGCCGTGTTGCGGCTTAAACCGGCCGAAGCGATGCGAGCGAAACCTCCCAAGCAGGGCGGCGCCGTCCTGCTCGAACGCGTCGGATGGTTCTGGCGCCGATTGACCTCCGGTTGGCGGATGGTGATCCGCGACGTGATTCGCAACCGGGTGCGCACGCTCGCAGGCGTCTTCGCCGCCGCCATGGGCGCGAGTATCCTCGTCTGCGGATTCATGATGACCGAAGCCACCTATTACCTCGTCGATTTCCAGTTCAAGTGGGTCGCCCGGAGCGATTTCGAGTTGGTCTTCAAGAACGAACAAAGCACCGACGCCGTGCTCGAAGCGGCCCGGTTACCCGGCGTCGATCGGGCCGAACCGCTGCTGAACGTCGGCTGCACCTTCTACAACGGGCCGCACCGCAGGAAGGGTGGGATCACCGGCCTGACTCGCGGCGCGACGCTCACCGTGCCTCGCAACCGCAACGCCCGGCCGATTCGTGTCCCCGAGAGCGGACTGGCGATGAGCCGAAAACTGGCCGAAGTGCTCCACCTCCAGCGTGGCGATACCGTCGCCCTGCGGCCGGTTAAGGGCTTGCGGCGGTTGCACCATGTGCCGGTTGTCGAGATTACCGACGGCTACCTGGGGATGACCGTCTACGCCGACATCGAGTGGCTCGGCAAGCTGATCGGCGAAGAGGCGGCAGTCAACGGCGTGCAACTGGCAACCGACGGCGATCCGGCGCACACGGCCGCCCTGTGCCGGCAATTGAAGAGGATGCCCGCCTTGCAGGCCGTCAGCAGCCGCGACGATATGATCGAGAACCTCCAAAAGAGCATGCTCGATCTGATGTGGGTCTCGGTCACCGTGTTGGTCGGTTTCGCCGGCGTCGTCTTTTTCGGAAGCATCCTCAACTCGTCGCTGGTCAGCCTGGCCGAGCGGCAGCGCGAAGTGGCCACGCTGCGCGTGCTCGGCTATGGACCGTGGCAGATCGGCAGCCTG
This sequence comes from Candidatus Nealsoniibacteriota bacterium, assembly GCA_013202865.1. Taxonomy (GTDB): domain Bacteria; phylum Planctomycetota; class Planctomycetia; order Pirellulales; family Thermoguttaceae; genus JABMRB01. The sequence continues at coordinate 2,436 of JABMRB010000501.1, forward strand.
TTGCTGCGCGAGAGCATGATCGTCACGCTGATCGGCACGGCCGTTGGGATGCCGCTGGGCTACGCCATGAGTGTGGGGGTGGCAAGGACCTACGACACCGAAATGTTCCGCTTCCCGGTGGTCTCCACGCCCGGCACCTGGATATGGACGCTTCTGTTGGCCGTGCTGTTCGCGCTGGCCGCCCATTTGGCCGTACAGCGACAGGTTCACCAGATGAATTGGCTCGAGGCACTGCAGGCCAAGGAATGACGAAGCACGAATGACGAATGACGAATGACGAAGGAACCGTTTAGCGGTCGCCCGTACGGCGACAAATGAAGGACTCCAACGATGAAAACCAAAACCTGGATCATCCTCGCTGCGGTAGTGCTTTCCGCCGTGGGACTCACACTTGCCATCGGCGCCTTGCAAGGCGGCGTGGCGGTGGAATCGGCAACCGTCGAAACGGGCCCGATCCGTCAATACATCGACGAACGAGCGAAGACCCGGCTGCCGAATACCTACCTGATCACGATGCCCTGCGACGGGCGGATCGAGCCGATCACGCTGACCGAAGGCACGCGCGTCAATCAGGGTGACCCGGTCGCCCAGGTCGTCCGCCGGGACCTCGAACTGGCCACGGCCGAGGCCACCGCCGGCCACCAGGAGATCGCCGCCGCGATCGTCGAGACCACGGACAAGAGCGTCGAGGAGATCACACTGAAGCAGGCCTGGGAATTCGTCACGTCGATGCGGGCCACGGTGGCGGCGGCCGCCGCGCGCACCAAGTCGAGCAAGGCCGGCTACGACTTCGCCGGACTCGACCTCACGCGTGCCAAGCAACTGATGCGCAGCGGGGCAGGTACCGAGCAACACCTCGAACGGGCCGAGCTACAGCGGATTCAGAGCGAGATGGACTATCGGCAGAGCGCGCTGATCGAAACGGCCACCCGGGCCATGGAGATCGCTACCGAGCTTCTGCCTAAGATGATCGACAAGCAGATCGCCAAGAAAAAACTCGCCGAAGACGTGCTCCGGCAGCAGGAGGCCCGGGCTGACGCGCTGCGGCAACAGGCCCTGCTGAACCTCGAACGTGGCAGCATGACCAGCCCGGTCGACGGCGTCGTGCTGCGGCGGCGGGTAACCAACGAACGGCCGCTGACCGCCGGCACCGTGCTGCTGGAGATCGGCCGGCCGGAGGATCTGGAAATTGAGGCCGACCTGCTCAGCCTCGACGTGGTCGACGTCCGCCAAGGTGCGATCGTGGAGATCTACGGTCCGGCCATCGGCACATCGGCGCTGAAGGGCAAGGTCCACCGCGTCGAGCCGGCCGGGTTCACGAAAATCAGCTCCTTGGGCGTCGAGCAGCAGCGGGTGAAAGTGATCATCCGGTTCGATTCCGGCGAGTTGCAGCGATTGACCGCCGAGCACAATCGCCACCTGGGCGTCGGCTACCGCGTCCGCGTACGGATCGTCACCGCCGAGAAGCCCAAGGCCCTGATCGTCCCCCGTTCCGCATTGTTCCGCGGCACGGCCGGCGGTTGGCAAGTCTTCGCGGTGGTCGACGGTCGTGCGCAGGTTCGCGACGTCAAGATCGGCCTGTTAAACGACCGGTCGGCCGAGGTGCTCTCTGGGCTGTCGCAAGGCGACGAGGTCGTGCTGGCGCCGGAGAGCGATCTGGAGGACGGCACCCGGGTCGAACTGCAACCCAAATCTGGCTCTTGACGACCTGTTGCCGCTTGCGAATTCGCTGTGTCGTGCGAGCAACTGCTAAGCCGCAAGCGGCGAGCTTCAGCCTGATTGGCGACGCCCCCCCGGGGTGGGGTAGTGGACGCGATCGCCCCGCTCGTGTACAATCTCGCTTGGAATAATCTAGTCCAACTAAACCCATGGGAGGAACCGGCTTATGAGAGTGTCGTTACGCTCTGTGGCAGGGGCGGCCGTGATCTTGGCGATCGTGGCTTTTGTGATTGGGGACAGCGTACGTGCGGAAACCTTTTCGCTGGAATTGAAACGTCTGGAGTCGGTCTCGGCCACGGCGGGCAATGCGGCCGCGCCGTACGCCCGGATGGCCGCCGGCCAGAGTTTCCACATGCAGACCGGTGCCGCGAATTTGAGGACCTACTCGCTCGTGCTGCCATCGTCGAGCACGGCGGCCAGTTTCTCCAAGGTCGTGACCAAAGAGCCCAAGAATTACAACTCGAAAAACCCGTTCCGCGGTGTGGCGACATTGGGTTCCGGGCAGTACGGGTTCGTCTTCGACTGCAAGGACGACAAGTCGACCGACTACGGCCGGCTCCACTTCGACCTGAACCATAACGGCGACCTGACCGACGACAAAGTGCTCGTAGGGAAATCGCCGGAAACCAAGTTGCCGGCCAACTACTCGATGGCCGAGTTCCCGCGCATCGATCTGAAGATCGACGTTGACGGGAAGAAGGTCGATCACGCTTTCTTTTTCGGCGTCTACGCACGCACGATGACGACGACAGGGGCCCGGTCGGGACTTTTGGTCGTGCCCCCTGCGGAAAAATCAAGCTCGGCGGAGACACCGGCGCCGCAGAAGCAATCGGTGTTTGTCACCGCGCGACTGCTACCGGCCGCCTACCGCGAAGGCAAGATCACGCTCGACGGCAAGGCCCGGCATCTGGTCCTGTTGGACTACAACGGCAACGGGCGGTTCGATGACCTGAGCACACTTCGCAAGAGTTCCACCCGCGTCTACCCCGTGAGCGGCGACATTCTGCTGGTCGATCCCGAGGCCGCCACTCCAGGCACGCCGATCAGCCGCAACCGCGGACAACTGGCCGCGCTGACCAGCATCGGCGACAGCTTCTACAATCTGGCGGTCACACCCGCCGGCGACAAACTCACGTTGACGTCGGCCCCGACCGGCAAGGTCACCGTCGCCGCCAAGAGCTTTAAGGCGACGTTGCACAACGACGAGCAGATCATCGAGATCGGCAGCGACGAGTCGAAACCGGTCGCGTTGCCCGTCGGCGAGTGGAAACTGGCGTCGTACACCATCGACCTGACCGACAGTTGGAAGCCCGAAGAGAAGCCAGCGGAGAAATCCGTGCTGAAGACACTGGCCGGCTCGCTCGCGGGCACGCCTCCGACTCCCGTGCGGTCTCGTACGACGCGGATCATGGTCTACGGCAGCAAGGATGCCAAACCGGTCAAGGTGGTTGAGGGGCAGACCGTTGCGTTGCCCTTCGGTCCGCCGATGAAGACGATCGTCACGGCCTCCGGCACGCTGAAGCCGGGCCAGTTGTCGCGGTTGTCGTTTTCGCTGGTCGACGCCGCCGGCGGCAAGTGCGGCAGTCTGATGGTCGGCGGCGCCCGCCCGCAACCGCCGGAGTTCACGATCAAGACCCCCGACGGCGACGAGGTGGCACAGGGCCGCTTCAAATGGGGATGAGGCTTCGCTTGTTCGTACTCGTGGCGAGTACCTGAAGACGCGGCGAAGAAGTACATCATCACCGTCAAGCTGTCGGCCGGTCCCTTCGAGATCGACGATTCGACGGAGAACGTAATTGAAATAGCCAAGGCAGGTTCCTAACTGTTTGTAGGGTGCGTGAAACGCACCACAACATCCGGACCAGGTGCGTTGCACGCACCCTACTTGGCCGAAACGAGAAGAGCCGTCGGAAAGTCCGACGGCTCTTCGTCTTTTGACTTGCAGTCGCTCAATCCTGGAAGGGAGACGGTTACGGCAGCGTGGGCCGTGGCTTCTTCCGCACCTCACTTCTCTCGATTGGAAATGGCCACTTCGCAGAACGTAAGGGCTGCAATGCCGTTTTCTCCTTTGAGAATGGCCTTCTCCATGTTCCACGACTGGCCGTCGAGGTACGTGATCTGCCGTGCGGTCGAAGCCTTGGCCAACTTCAGCGTGATCACTTTTCCGGAGACGGTGCCGGAAGTTACTCTGCCTGCTTCTTCATCCAGGTAGAACCGGGCGGCTACGGCATGGTCCCATGCCATGGGCTGGTCGAATTCCAGGGCAATTTCATCCTTGCGACCGCTCGTGTAGTAGGCCTTCTCGAGATCGGCCGGTGTGATCGACGCTTTGAAAACCTTGCCGTAGTTATCTCGTTCCACCAGTGGGCATATCAGACGCGCGAATTCCGCGTAGCCGGCCGCCGAATAGTGGCAACTACTGCCCGGCCGGATGCCCAAGGTCGACATGATACGCATGTTGGAGTAGAGATAGGGCAACGTTCTTTGTTTCTCCCGTAGCCGGTTGTCGGACCCATCGATGACGGTGCCACAAGCTGCCGGCCAGATCTGAAAGACGTAATAGTTCTGGATATTGGGGAAGTCCTCCTTCCAGGCTGCCGACATATCGACGAAATCCTGTTGGTAGGTTTCCCAAGCGAAGCGGCCGGTCGGACCGTTCGCCGCCTGATCGTTCTCGCCCTGGTGCCACAAAACACCACGGCTACCATGCGTCAGCCGGGCCTGCCGAACGCGCC
>JABMRB010000006.1 GCA_013202865.1 Candidatus Nealsoniibacteriota bacterium
GCGGCCCAGTCGCTCAGCCAGACCTTTCCGTCGCCGTCGGCGTCGCCGCCCAAGGCGACGAGCACGTCGAGGTCGACGCTGCTGGTGATGTTCCCGACCAGATTGACGTAGTCAACTCCCCGCAGGAAGACGCCTTGGCCGAGGTGCGTGCCGTCCGCCGGGACGACGGTCTCGAACCGATTGTTCCTCATCATCTTGGGCTCAACCTCGTTGTCGAGCCAGCCGACGGACCCGTCATCCGTGGGATTGTCGATGATCGTCACCGGATCGTCCGACCAGGAGTCGTTGGCGTCGCGATCCATCATGCTGCTGACGTTCAACTGCCCGTCGAGCATCAGTCCGCTGTCGCCCCCGAGAAGGACGACCGTGTCGGCGTTGCCTACTTGCCCGGCCGCGCTGAGCTGGACGTTGGTAACGGAGTTCGGCATCAGCACCAATTCACCGCTGCCGATGGTCGTCGTGCCGACGCCGTCGCCGAGGTCGAGCGTACTGCCGACGGTCAATTCGCCGTTGAGGCTCATGTCGGCGGCGAGGCTGGCGTCGTTGAAGACGTAGACGGCGCTGCCCAGGTTCAGTTCGGTGACGCCGTCGGCGACGGTCAGGTCGCCCAGTTCAGCCGTCACGGTGCTGGGGTCCACGTCCAGTGTGCTGTTCTCCGTGACGGCGATGTTGGTGTTGATCCCCATGAGGTCCGGCACCGTCGTAGCGACCCGGACACTGTCGAGAACGGCCGAGAAGGGATTAGCCTTTCTGCGCATCCCTTGGAACAACACATGGGCGTCAGGCACGCCAATGAGACCGGCGCCGCCGTCACCAGCCCGCCAGGTCGTGGTTGCGAAGACATCGGCGTACGTGGTCCCTGCGTCCGCCCACGTTCCACTCTGGTCGTCAATGGTGGTCCCGGGCAAGGAGAGTTTCCAACCGGTGGCATCGACGTCCATCACCACCTCGAAACCGTCTTCGACCTCGGTTCGAGTGAAACCGGTGTTGCCGACCAGGAAACCACCAGGATATACACTCCGATCCTGGAAACCGAGACCCATGCTATAAGTCTGCGTGTCAGTGTCTTGACTGACGATCGTGAAAATCAGGTCCCCGAGGGCTACTTTGAAGTGATCGAGTTTATTGCCGTCGCCTCCGTCGGTCGGGAATGACATGCTGTCGATTTTCCAGGTCGCCCTCACTGGTGCGGCTTGTCCATCCACATCGGCGGCACTGATGCTATCCATTCCAATCATCTCGAACGTGTCGGCGCCGCCGCTATTTGTCACCTCCTCATTCCAGAATACAGTAGCCACCCCCCCACTTTCAGTGACATCGTTGACGCCTGAAGGAAAGCCGCCGTGCTTGTTGAAACCGCCGTTCGTCGCGTTGCCTCCGCCGGTGGCGAGATCGTTGTTGTCGAAGTCGTCGTGAAGGAGGACATAGCCATTGAGGCCGCTGATCGTCGTCGTGCCGCCGGAGATGGTGGCCGTGCGGCCGATGCCGGCGTCGCCGAGGTTGGCACCGGTGAGCGTGAAGCTATCCGTCGGGTTGTCGAAGGTCACGAGGTGGAGCCTCGCGCTGCCGCCGGCGTTGACGGTCAGGGCATTGCCCTGCAAGTCCACGGTACCGCCGGAGATCACGGCGTTGTCTGCCGACAGGCCGCCGGAGAGCGTCAGCGAGCCGCTGGCAACGTCCAGGCTGGAGGCCGAGATCGCAGCGGTAGCGACCACGGCTCCGCCGTCGACGGTCAACGTGCCCGTGTCCGCGCCGGTATCGAGCGATCCGCCCGTGACGCTGACGGCCGGAATGACCGAACCGGTCACGGTCGCGGCTCCGCCGCCAACGTGCATGGCGTCAATGGCCGCGCCGTTGACGGCCGTGACACCGCCGGTCACGTTCAACACGTCCACGGCAGCGCCGGCGCCGAGGGTGGTCGTACCGGCCGTCTCGACCATGAAGGCGTCGAGAGTCCCGAGGTCCGCGACGCTCAGTGCCCCACTTGCGGCGACGCTGATCTTGCCGTCAGTCGACAGCTCGGCGGCGGCGGCGACAGCCACCGCGCCATTTTCAATCATGAGGCTGGCGACGGTCTGCCCGGGGTTGGCAACCGTGATCGTGGCGCCGTTGTTCAGCAGCGCGTTGGCGGTGGAGTCGGGCAAGCTGGGCGGCCCGCCCTCCCAGTTGGCCGACGTGTTCCAGTTGCCGTTGCCGACCTTCCAGGTCAACTGTGCGGGTTCGACCGTCGTCAAAACGGTAAATCCGTTTCCCGTGGCCATATAGTCATCTTCATAGGTCAAGGCATACCAATTCGAGCCGACCATGTCGTCGAACAAGGTCCAGGAATCATCGGCACCGAGGCGGAAATTATCCCCGTCGAGACCTTGAGAGCCGCTGGTCAGGTCGTAAAACTCAGCCAAGGTGTCGACATCGGCGGAACCGCCCTTGATCGCCAGTGTGGCGTTGGACGTCCACATATCGACGGTAGAGTCGTTGTCTGACGTCGAATCCACGTTGCCCGCTAACAGGCCGCCGTCATGGATAACCACCCGGTTACCACCGTTGGCCCCAAAGGTGACTTTCCCATCACCACCGGCATCGTTAGGGTCCGCAGCGACCGTACCGTAGATGTTGACGATATCGGGGGTATTTGTATCAAGGTGCAGCCAATTATCTATGCTCACAAGACCACCAACCTGCACGTTGATGGTGGCCTCGCCACCTTGCATGCGCAGTCTGTTGAAATCAACCACGCCGCCATCAAGGACATCAAGGGTCGCCCCGTCTGAATACCCGAAATACATGGTGTCTGTCCGTTCGAACCGGGCACCTATCTTTGTCGTGCCCGAACCCCTGATAGCCAGGTTGTTGATCGGAAACACATCGCTGCTGAACGTGGCGGTCCCGGAGAAGTTGAGTTCATGCTGCGTGTTCAGCGCGTCCCCGGTGCCTATGAAGTCATACCCGTCGGCGGCGCCCTGTAGGTAGAACCTGTTAGGCTTGACGGCGCCGGTGATGTCAACGATGCCTGTGCCCTGGTCGTCAAACCAGGCGTAGTCGTCGACCGTGGGGACGATGTCGTCGACCCAGTTTTCGGCGGTAGTCCAGAGGTTATTAGCTCCGCCGCCGTCCCAATAAACGTCGGCAGCCTGCACCGACCCGACAAAGCCCATAAACGACGACGCCACAATTGCGACGGCCCATCCAAACTTATTGCATTTCATTGATTCGCTCCTGGTAAGAAAGGGGAAAACTGCTCTACTCCGAAACTGGGGACAATCACCGGATTCGGTGGTTGCGTCAAAGAATGCACCGCGTCCGAAAGAATCGGCGCCGGTCAAGGCGACCACTTCTTCGTGTCGGTGCTACGCTGCCTCACTGGAAGGATGGAGACTGCCGTCGAGGTTTCAGAACCCATCTGAAATTCAACGGTCCGGATCGCCAAGCGGCCGGAACGTCCCTTAGTGTCCCACATCAGAATGGTTTGTCAACCGTTTCCCCCCCCCGCAAGAAACCGCAAGATTCTTGGGAATCTGGCTGAGGGAACCCCCCTAGAGATGGGTTTACGGCTGCTTCGTGGCGTAAGCAGGGCTTGAAGCGGCGGGAGGTTTGCCCGTCTGGCGGTTGGCAATTCGGCTTCAACGATCGCAACGCAGCACCACAGCCAATCCGAATCGGACTTGCCGAAGTTGTAGAGAACCATCGTGATTGCCCCGCTTGCGTCTCGTGCTTTGTCACGTCTGCGAATTGCGGTAGCTGCACTCGCCAGAGTGCGGCAATCCCACGGTCTGGCGACCGTGGCTACATGCGATTGGCGGGGGCTGCCTTACAGCAGACGGTAGCCCTTGAGCTGCTCGATTCGCTTTTGGATGACGGCCTTGGCGCGGGAGAAGCGGTCGTCGGCGGTGGAGCCGTACGTGGCCCGAAACTTGTCCCAGGAGATGCCTTCGGGCAATCCGGTGTGGACGGGGAGATAGTCTGCCACGGTGAAGCGGCTCGCCACGCGGTCGAGCGAGAGTTTCGGTGCCGTGACGCCGACGGCGGGAGACCCTGTTCCGCCGGCAGCGGGAGACGCTAGGATATTGTCGGCGAAAGCTATGCCCGCCAGATCGGCTGCCAGATCGGCGAAGCTGAACCCGCTGCCGCTGCGGGCGTCGGCGAGTTCCTTGGCGATGGCGGCGATCTCGGCGCCTCGGGAACCGACAACGACCGACAAGGCGCAAGAGACGGCGAAGTGCTGGGCCAGATCGCGGCGGTTGTGGACGGTCGGCGAACCGAGCACGGTCAGTCGCTTGCGGCGCTCGTCGTCCGACTCCACTTTGCGACAGATCTTGCCGATCAGCAGAGACTCGCGCAACACGTTCGACGAGTCGGTGCCGATCCCCAATCCCAGCAGAAACGCTTTGGGGGCGTAGTTGCGCGGCACACGGCGTGCCGCGATCGCCGCGCGGCGGACGTAATACTCCATCAGCTTATCGCCTTGCAGCGGCGAGACCGAGCCGGTGGGGTCCGGCGAGACGTTTTGCTGCGCCGCCTGCACGATTGCCCGAACTACCACCTTGGTCGCCGCGGCCAACGTGTCGGGGTTGTTGGCCGGTGCCAGACGGATGAAGGGCGGGCGGTCGAGCATCTCGGCGTAGTGCTTGGCCGAGTCGTCCTTGGGCATCGTCTTGCCGAGCGTCCGGTAGATGTCTCGCAAGTTCTCCTTGGTTTGCGGACGCAACTGGTGCAGCCACCGGATCGGTCTGGCTTGCATCTCTTCGGTCAGCAGGCACATTGCCAGGGTGTTCAACGGATCGAAACCGATGTGGAAACTCACCGCGTGCGAACGATGATCGCCGAGCGTCGGCCGCATTACCGAGTGGTATTCGGGGCTATGGATCGCGCCGAGCACGTGGCCGATCTCGTGTACGAGCACTTCAAGCCGTTCCGTCTTGGTGATGTGCTGCGACCACTCGCGGATGAGAATGTGCGAGCGCAACGCCCCGCGGGTGCCGCCCAGGTGGACGGTCCCCTGGGCGATCCGGTATTGGCTGGTGAAGCCGATCGCCAGCCGGGCCGGGGTTGGGATCACCTTCAACTCGAACTCGCGCAGCGACTGGTTGAAGTCTTGGATGGAATCGTCCGACTTCCAAGAGCCGACCGCCACGACCTTCAGCTTCACGCGGCAATACTCCTCGAAGATCTTCGAGGCCTCGGCCATCCGCTCTCTCAGCCGCTTCTCCCAGAACTTGCGCAGGGTCGGTTCGTTGTCGTCGACGAGGATCATCACGGGGATCGTAAAGAGCGACTCCTTGTGGGCGGGCGTCGCGGCGGGCGCGACCGCCGGGGCCTCGATCGTGGAAGGCAGTGCGAGCCGGGTCAGCTCGAGTTGCTTCTTGCCGCGTACGAAGTAATGGACCGAGTTCGCCCCCAGCTTCCGCCGTTGGGTCTGACCGTTCGCAATGTAAGCGATGCCGATTTGGTCGGTGAGCGGAATCGAAACCAGGCGGGTGGCTTCGAGGCGGTGCGGTTGGGCCTTGCCGTCGGCCGAGATGACCGAGAACTCGACTTTCTCACCGGAGTAGTTCGCCACCACCGCCACGGCCGCCTCCGCCGAGGAGACGGCGAGCCACGCCATGCACAGCACCGCGGCGATAAACGACCAGAAACGTATTCGCACTATGAAACTCGTTGGGGGGTTAGAACTCGTACAGGAATAGCTTCCCGATTCAGTTCTCGAGTGTTGGCTTTGAGCTTTGAGCTTTGAGCAGTGAGCTTTGAGCTTTGAGC
>JABMRB010000502.1 GCA_013202865.1 Candidatus Nealsoniibacteriota bacterium
CCGGCGGCACAGCGTCCCTCGCTGCCGGCGGCACTGCCGTCGCCAGCCGGGTGGTCGACGAAGCGGCCGGGGTGACCCGGTTCGAGTTGCTCCCCAAGGCGGGTGACACGACGCTGCTGATGACGCTCAACAGCCACCTGCAACGCGACGATCCGGTGGTCGTGGTTTGCAGCGTGGTGGTCGACGAACTGACCGAGGCCTACGAGAAGCTCCATGCGGACGTTTCGCTGGAAATTCTGCACCGGGCGATGGACCGATTTCGCTTCGCGGTGCCCCGCGGATTTGAAGTCACACGGATCGACTCGCCCTTGCTGGCGCGTTGGGACGTGCAGGAGGAAGACGGCCGCAAGGTGCTCAGCGTGCAGCTTCGCGAGCAGACGACCGGCCGGGTATTGCTGAACCTCTCGGCGGTCAAGACGCCCGCCGAACTCGACGCCTGGAAGATGCCGCGGCTTCAGTTGCTGCCTTCGGAGGATTTCGACGGCCCGGCCGGTGACGTCGCCGTGGTCGGGCTGCTGGTCGAAGATCGCCTCAACGCGGAATCGATCGTCGCCGAGGGGCTGATTTCCATCGACACGGGCGACGTCCGCGGAAGAATGCCGGCGACGTTATTGAAACCCGAGCCGGGTGCGCCGCCGTTGCGGTTGGTGGCAGCCTACTACGCCCCGCAAGCCGGTTACAACCTCTCGGCCCGGATTACCTCACCACCGGCCGAACTGACCGTCCGCACCAACACCTTGCTGGTCCTGCAGGAGAAGGGGCTGGAAGTCCGTGGCGGACTGGCCATGGTGCCTAAGGTCGACAAACTGTTCGAGTTCGATCTGACCGTGCCACCCGCATGGCACGTCACCAGCGTCCTGGGCCCCAACGAAACGCCGCTGAAGTTCGAGCGTTACGAGGCGGAAGATGAAGCGTCGCGCACGCGCGTCCGCCTGCCCCATGGCGTTCAACCGGGCGAAGAGTACGTCGTCAATTTCCACGCCGTCCACACGCCGCCCGGTTGGCTTGATAATGCCGCCGGCCGCGAGATCGCCTTTCCGCAGTTTTCCGTCGCCACTGCCGCGGGCGACAGTGTTGCCGGCAGCGAGGGACGCCGTGCCGCCACCAGCGGTGCGATTGCCGTACAGGCCCGCGACGATATGACCGTCCGCCAGCAGACGATCGACGGGCTGACCCCGCTTGCGCGAACGGAGAAGAAGGACTACGGTCTGGCCGACGTGGCGACGAATCTGGCGTATCGCTACGAGAGCCCGCCCTACTCGGCCACGCTTCTGGTCGAGCGGACCCGGCCCCGGCTGACGGCCACGACCTACTCGTTCCTCCGTGTCGAGCCCGACGCAATCCGCGTCCGTTACGAGATCATCTATACGGTGGAGGAGGCCCGCACGCGGCACGTGTCGTTGCGGTTGCCCAAGGAGACGACGCCGGAAACGCTCGATATTCGCGGGCTGGGCGGCCTGAAACTGAAACGGTTCGAGAGTACCGTCGAGGGCGAGTTCCGGCGCTGGACGGTCGAGCTCGATCGGGCACGCCGCGGCAACGTCCATCTGATGGTCGCGTTCGAGCAGCCGTTGCCGGTTGAAGGGGCCAAGGACTTGGCGCTGCCGATCGTCGCGGCCGAGGGCGAAGGTCTGGCCTATCAGACGGGCCTGGTAGCGGTCGAGGGTACGGCCGAGCGGGACGTGCAGGTCAAAACGACCGCACGCCGCGTCCACGTCGGCGAGTTGGTCGACGCCCAATACCGGCTCAGCAAGCGGCTGCTGGGTGTCTACCGGTTCGCCGGCGAGCCGACCGAAGGGCTTGTCAAGATCGACGTCACCACGCATCCCGGCTACGCGCTCTACTCGGCCATTGTCGAGAAAGCCATGCTGAGCACGTACCTTTCGGCCGACGGCACCGCCCGGACCAAGGCACAGTTCATGCTCCGCGCCAAGGCCCAATACGTCGAGGTGCTGCTGCCCGAGGGGGCGCAACTCTGGTCGGCCGTGCTCGACGGCACGCCCGTCAAGCCGCAACGCGACGACAAGAGCCTGTTGGTGAGCCTGCCGGCCGATACGACCAACGAGACTCACGACTTGCAGGTCGTCTACGCATCGCAAGTAGGCAAGGTCGGTTTCCGAGGAGAGGTCGACGTGCCTGCGCCGAAACTGTTCCTTCGCGGGAAGAAGAAGACCTCCAAGGTCGAGGTCCCGCTTGCCGGGTTGGTTTGGCAGTTGCATCCACCCAGCGGCTACCGCGTGGTCCATAGCGGCGGCACGGTGGTGCCTGATTCAGGGCAATTGGTCAAGCCGGAATTGGCCGCGCTGCAAGTGGCCGGCGGGATGTGGGCACTCACCGGCGGTGTGCGGCCGTGGCTCCTGCTGGCCGCAGGGCAGAAGGTGCGAGAGTCTGGGCGCAGGTCCATGGGGGAAGCGTACAATATGCGATACTCGGACGATGAAGCCGGGTACGTCGTCGATTATGGCGATGACGCCGCAGCGGACGACACCCCTGCCGCCGACGATGGCGACTACGACCCTGCGGAGGAGCCTCCGATGGATGACGACGCGCCGGCAGATGCCGAAGCGCCGCCTCTGGAATTGGTCGTGCCGGAAGAACCCGCGGCAACAGAGCCCGCTACTCCATCCGAGGGTGGCGGCGAGGGTGGCGACGAGGACGGAACGATGGAGAACGATCCGGATCAGGTCTTTGGACGCCCGATAGACGCGCCGGTCGACCAGTCCGAATCGACGGCTACTGCGGTTTTGGACACTGCGATTGTCGAAGCGCTCAGCAGGCAGACGCAGATAACCGCGCAGGAAATCGCAACGAAACCGCGCGACCTCAAAGGCGTTCGCAGTCTCCGAATCGACCCGGACGAGAACGCCGTGCAAACGGGCGACGTACTCACGTTCCGCAGTCTGGGTGCGCAGCCGCGGTTGGTGGTCACGCTGGCCGACCGGCAACGCTTCTCGGCCCTGGGCTGGGGATTGGCGCTGGCGGTGGGGTTGGTTGGCCTGGCGATGACCAATCACCCGACCCGCCGCAAGATGCGGTGGATCGTGCTGGTCGCTCTGCCGGCCACGCTGCTGCCGCTGGGGTTCGACGACGTCGAACTGGCGCAGATCTGCAACATGCTCTTCTTCGCTGCCATCCTGTTGGTGCCCTACTATCTGGCCGTCGCAGTAGTGCGGCGATGCATGGCCCGCTGCGCGTGTTGCTGCCGAGCGATAACCACACAAGCAGCAGCCGCGACGACCGCTACGATTCTGCTGGCTGCCATGATACCGACGATCGTCGAGGCGGCCCCGCCGTCTTCGCCGGTGGACAAAGCGGCCGCTTACTTGCTCCAAATGGTCGAACCGTTGCCGCCGGTCACCGTGCCGGCCGACGCCGTCATCCTGCCTTACGACGCAGACTCCGAAACGGGCATGCGCGATGCCGACAAGCTGCTGGTGCCCTACGCGAAATACGTCGAGCTATGGAACCGGGCTCATCCGGATGAGAAGATCGGCACCGAAAAGTTGCCCGTGCCGTTCGCCTTGGCCGGGGCGTCGTACAACGCGACGCTGAGTAGCGACGAGTATCTGCTGGTCACCGGGCAGTTGGAGATCGATGTTTTCGCCGACGGCTACGTAGCGATTCCGCTGCGGCTGGCCGGGGGCGTACTCTCGCGTGCCGACCTGGACGGCAAACCGGCCCGGCTCCGCACGCTCGAGATTCCGCCGCCGCCCGGAAAGCCCGTCGCACCGCCCGGAAAGAACGCCCCCAGCTCCAGCCGGGCAAAGCAACAACACGCCCCGGGGCTACCCACGTTGCTGCTCTACGTTCGCGGCAAAGGCCGGCACAAGCTGGAACTGGCCGTGCGGCTGCCGCTGACACGCCAGGGTGGCTGGCGCGTGGTCGAGGGTACGTTGCCCAACGCCCCGGCCGGCACGCTCACGCTGACCGTGCCCGAGGCGGCAACCAACGTCCGGCTCGCCCGCGTGGCCGACCGGCTGAGCTACGAAACCGAGCAGCCGAACGAGAAGATCGACTCGGTGCTGGGCACCGACGGATCGCTGAGCGTCCAATGGCGCGCGAAGGTGGCCGAGGGGCAGGTGGACCGCGGGCTGACCGCGGAGTCGCTTGCCCGGCTCGACGTGCAAGAGGACGGCTTGCGGCTGGTTTGGCAACTCGCTCTGAAGTTCCCCCGCAGCCAAAGGGACGAACTTAGCTTTGCCGTGCCGGCCGACTACCTGATCGAAAACGTCGACGGAGCGAACGTCCGCGGCTGGACTTCTCAGCAGGCCGATGGCCGGCAACAGGTCGACGTGGCCCTGTTGAACACGGCCAAAGGAGAGGAAAGTCTCACCGTACACCTCTGGCGAAGTGGGGCCGTCGGCCGCGGCGACACAGCGTCCCCCGCTGCCGGCGGCATTGGCCAGTTCGACGTGCCGGCCGTGGAAGTCGACGAGGCGGTGGCCCATCGGGGTGAGTTGCTGATCCGCCGCAGCCGGTTGCTCCAACTGCAAACTCGGGAGCATCGCGGCGCAACGCGAAACGATCTCGGTGGCACTGCTCAGAAGCTCGTAGGCAGCAGCGACAGCGACCAGAGCCCGCTGCACGTCCAACCGTACCAGGCGTACCGGCTGGATACTACGCCCTTCGCGATCCGTTTGACGGCCGCCGAGGTGACGGCCGAGACCACGGCAGAAGTGTTCTCCGTATTGAGGCTATTGGAGCACGAGCAGAGCCTGGAGAGCAACGTCGTGTTGGACGTCCAGAATCGTCCGATCCACCGCATTGAGATCTTCGTGCCCGACGAACTCGAAATCGGACTGGTCGAGGTCCCCGGCACCGAATTCACTCGCGCCGTCACTCGAGAAACTGTGGCTGGGCAAGACGGGCGGCGGCTGTTGACCATCTTCCTTGCCGCCGGACGACAGGGCAAGGTGTCCGTGCAGATCGAAGGCGTTCTCGGCCGGGCTGCACAGCTAGACCGTTTCTCGCTGCCGCGGCTCGAAGTGCGTGGCGTTACACGCCAGCAGGGCGACATCGCCGTGCAGATCGATTCGGCCTACGACGTGCGGGCGCAGTCGCAGGATCTCGAAAACTGCGAGGTCGTGCTGCTGCAAGAACTGCACGGCTGGCTCAACCCCAATCAACGGGAGATCACGCGGCTGCCGCTGCACTACACCCGGCCCGACTACCGCGGCACGCTACGTCTGACGCGCCGCGGAGCGATCGTAACCTGCACGACAATCAGCAACGTGAAAGTAACCGATCGGGCGGTGGAGGAGACGATCGTGCTGGACTTCACCGTGACTCAGGCGGCCGTCGGCGAGGTTTCGTTTCTCCTGCCCGTGGGCATGGAAGATTGCCGGATCGGCGTGCCCATGCTCCGCGAGAAGACGATCGAGCCAGTGGTCGACGCCGACGGCACCGCGATGCTTCGCGTGCGGCTGCAATTACAGGACAAGGTGATGGGGCAGCTTCGCGTGCAGGTCTACAACGACCGGCTGTTGACAACCGTGTTGACGGCAGCGAAAGATGCTGTGAAGCTACGTTCGGTGCCGATTCCGATTGTCGAGACAGGCCGAACCCAGCGGCGATACGTCACGGTCGAAAGTGCCGGAGAGGCCGAAGTAGTGGTCGAGGCGGCCCGGGGCCTCAACCCGCTGGCACGTCAGCAGAAGGAGTTCGGCGAGATCCGGGCAGTCCTGGGCGACGGCGTCACGCAGGCCTATCTGGCGCAGCCCGGTGCCAAGAACCCGCGCCTGGATCTGGCCGTCAAGACCCGCAAGACGGTCGAGACGACCGGCGCCCGGATCGGCCTGGCCGAAACCACGCTGGTCTACGACGCTACCGGCGCCTATCGGGCCGAGGCGACCTACCACCTATTCAACACGACCGAGCAGTTCCTGGCGATTCAGTTGCCCGTCGGCGCCCGCCTCTGGACGGCCCGGGTGGCCGGGCAGCCGGTCAAGCCGGTGGAAATGCCCGCCGTCAAAGGCACGGTTAAAGCGTCGGTCCACGTCCCGTTGGTCAAAACGGCCGACGGCGATCTGGACTACGAGATTGTACTCTATTACGGCGGCAAGGCGTCGCCGCTGGGTGCAGCCGGCGGCACGGTCGGATTCCCCCTGCTGGGTACCGCAAACGTCCAGGTCGCCCGCAGTCAGGTGCGGCTGTTCGTGCCTAAGACGCACCAGTGGTTCGACTTCGGCGGGACGATGCACCGGCAGAAGGACGAAGACGACCTGAAGGCTGAAATCGCCGCCTATAAGCGCGAAGAACTCGAACGGCTCCGTCGCACGATGCAGCATGGCGATAAGTTCGCCCAGGTGTTAGCCTCCGGCAACGTGGGCTCGTGGAAGACGGAGATGAAGTGGTCGCAGTCGATCCGTGACGACATGTACGAGTCGTCGCCGAACGAAAAGCTCCGAATCCAATTATCGGCCAACGCCAGCATCCTGGCCGAAGCGGAAGCCGAGCAAGGGAAACTGGCAATCGTGCCCGAGCAACAGCACGTCAGCAACCGCGGCCGGCTGAACCTCTTCTACGAAGACCAGCAGAACACCCGCTCGTGGAACGTGGTCAAAGACGCGGGTGGGAATTGGTCCAACAGCGTCGTCACGGCCCAGGCGCAACCCAACCCCAACGATACGGTCAACGTGGTGACCGGCGAGGCCGCGACCCTCAACGTCAACGGCGGATCGAGTTTCAACCCGGGATGGTTCGACAACAACGGGCTCAACGTTCAACTCGACGCAGTCGACGCCAACGCCGCGCCGCAGTTGCAGGGGGGTACGACATTGAGCTTCAGGCCTCAGTCGTCCTCCAACGATCTGCAAGCCCAGCCGGCGGCTCCCGAGATCGCTCAGGGCCGGACCAAGGCGGCACTGGTGCAGGCCGGCAAGTTCGGCCCGGATTTGCAGACCTCCCAGTCCGAAAGTGACAGGACGCGTGAAAACGTGCTGCGGTACCGGGAGGAAGTGGCCGTAGCGAATGCCGCCGGCAATGTGTTAGGGGGCAAAATCCGCGCGGGCGGCGGAGAGTACGGGCTGTCGACCGGGTACGTGGATTCCGGTGACCAGTTGGATTCGAGCCGGGGGAACGTGCAATTCAGAGGGGGCGTCGAGACCGTGTGGGAAACGCCCACGACGGGCAGAACTGGCCAACCGGTGCCGCCGGGCAGCGAAGGCCTCGACAGTCTCGTGCTGCGGCTGCCGGGGCCGGATGAGTTGAAGGAGCACTATCGCGAGTACCTCTTCACCACGGCCCTGGGCGACGTCGAGATCACAGCCCGGGCCGCCTCGCAGGACTTGCTCGACAACCTGACGCGTTTGGCTGCCCTCCTGGCGGCACTGGCCGTGGCGGCCTGCATCACACGAGCGATACGCCGCGGCCGGTTGACATGGCCGTCGAGCCCCCGTGCTTGTGTGGCGATGATCCTGATCGGTCTGCTGTCGCTGGTCATCGGCATCCTCCCCTTGGCCGGTCTGGCGGTGATGATCGCAGGAGTAGTCCTATTGATCCGCACCTCGTCCGCCGACTCCAAAGCCGCCGAGCAGCCCGTCATGGCGGAAGCGGTGCAGCGGTAGCGGCGAGTGGATGGTGGGCCGTTGGTGCGGCTGTTGCACTGCCGCACCCGGGGTTCTCGTGCGGGGATTGTTCAGATCGCGTGAAAAGGCGTTTGCCGGTCCTAACCGCACTGCACCGGTTCGGCATCGGGCTCGTCGGCCGGCTCGGCATCGGGCTCGTCGCCTTGTTCGGCCTTGAAGTATTCCACCATCACGTTGAAGTCCTCGGCCAGACTCTTGATCGCGTTGTGGAACCGGTAGACGGGGCCGGCGAAGCGGTTACTCAGTGTCACCGTGTCCCAGACGAAGATCGGGATCATGGCAACGAGCACGACCAGCAGCGAGGCGGTTTCCGCCCAGCTTCTGAGCATGAGTTCCGTGAAGGGGCGGGAGAAGTCTCCCGTGCTGAGTAGTTTCCAGAAAGGGAGCACGAAGAACGCCACGGTAAAGAAGATCAGCCAGTGGAGGATGATTCTCTTGATCAATGCTCCTTGCACGGCCTTGTCGATATACTGTTTCCTGCGACGGCTCTTCATCTCGTTTCTCCTTGCGTTCTGCTTTGTCTAACGACTCGTGTCGCCGCCCGATCGCGGCCGGCAATCATTTGACGAGTTGTACCCGCTTAATAGCCGCCGCCGCCTGCTCGAAGGCCTCGGTCAACCGTTTGGTCAGCTCGGCCTTACCGCTTCCGGTTGCGTCGAAATGCACGCCGTCGGTGATCCGGGCGATGTCCTGCATCAGGTTCAGGTCGGCGTCATTGCCCAGGCTGATCGTGTAAATGGTCACGTCGAGACTTGCCGCGTAAGCAGCCATGGTCCGGGCGTAACCGGGGCCGTTCGAACTCGGCCTGTTGGCGTACCCGTCACTCATCAAGACGATCACCTTCTCGACTTCGTCCTCATCGCGGGCCTCTGCGCCGTACTCGAGGTAATGCGCGGCGTCTCCGATCGCGGCGCCCGTGCCGGTCCAGCCGGTGTACTTGCTCACCTCGAGGTTACGCGAACTGAGCACGCTGGTTCTCAGATAGTTGAAGCTATTCGTCAAGGGAGCTTCGAGAACTCCCACGTAGTGATCGCTGCTCGGATGCAGTCCGGAAGCATACAGCGTGCCGGAATCTCCCGAGGCAGCCGGGACACTTGATCGAACGCCACGGAAACGGTAACGGTAACCGGCTCCAGGTGTTCGATGTCGTTTGTCGGACCGGGATCGAGTTCGACCGTATACGGACCGAGGCCCGCGTCGTCCATGACCTGCTTGATAATGCTCTGCACCTCAACCTCGGTCACTTCGTTCTTCACGGCGTAGATCCGGCATCCGGCCCTGGCCGCTTGCACCAGCTTGTGCTGCACCATGGTGGCGCGGCCGACCTCGAGCGCACCGACCACCAGAAGCAGAAGCAAGGGAAGGACAACCGCGAACTCGACCACCGCAGCCCCGCGGCGGCAGCAGTTCGCTGCCACCCGCCCCGGCAGCATTGCCTGGCAAGCATCCAGACCCGACAGGGAAGGACGTGGCGTGGGAAACCTCGCCGTGTAAGTGATGTCCGCTCGACAGCCCCACAACAACCGGCAGAGACGGCATCGTCCCTAGAATCCGAACGTCCGCCCGGCTGGGGGCCGGCGCGTCATATCCGCGCCGATCCACCAACGAACAACCCGCCCTCAAGGGTACGAGACGCTACCTCTTTCCACGAGTCTAGGTTACCTATCGCCAATGGCAAATCGGCGTGCGCCTATTTATCGCTCGGCAGATACATCAGCCGCGGATCGAGTTTGTAGGTCCACGGCAGGCCCGAGTTCTTCCAGCCGTTCTTCATCCGCTTGCCGTGAAAAACGTTTTCCGGATCGTCGACCTTGTCGCCCTCCACACCGTCGAACACGGTGTAGACATTTTTGAAGTTCGCCTCGGTCAGCAGGTTCACGGCCGGGCCGCTCCGTTGTCCCGAACGGCATGTGACGAGAATCGTATCGGTCGGTTGGACGATCCGCTTCATCTGGGCGACGAAGTCCGGGTTCGGTTTCATCACCGGCTTCTTCGTCTCGGCGTTGAACTCGTACGCCAGGAACTCCAGCGGCACGTTGAAGGCCATCGCCGGGTGGCCGACGAAGACGTATTCCTCGGGCGTGCGAACGTCGATGATCTTCACGTGCTGCGGATCGGCCTTCCATTTCGCGTAGGCTTCCTTGGCGGTAACGTACAGGCCCGCAGTGGTCCGTTTCGCCTCGGGAATCTGCGGGGGCTCGGCTCGGCTCGGCCCCGCGGTCGTGCAACAGAGAATCGTGGCAGCAAGAATAATCATCTTCATGGTCGGTGTCTCCTTGGTCGGTTGGGGGCCGCCCTCTGGTTGATATAACCGTTGACGGCAAAACGGGCAGTCAGGACACATTTTCCTGCGAGCGGTTACTGGCTTGTCGCCCGCGGCCCGATTATAATCCACAGGCAGAGTTTCCGTCAATCCACTATCCAGTAAAGGGAAGAAACCATGACCCGATCCCCCACGACACGAATGATGCTGATCGCACTGACGGCGGCCGCCACGTTCTGCCTCGGCACGGCCGACGCGGCCCAGGCACCGAAAAAGACGCCTAAGAAGGCGCCCGCCAAAGCCCGGGCCGGCCTGCTGGAGATCCCCAAGGTCGCCAAGGACGAAGTGATCTGTTTTGCGCTGTACACGGTCCATGACGGCGTGCTGAAACTGACCGCACAGCTCTATCCGTTGGACGACGGCGACCCGCGCAGCGTGCGGCTTCAGGTGAAGCAAGACGGCCAGTGGAAACAGATCGCCACGACCGAGATCGTCAACCCGGGCTGGACCGCCCCCTTTCGCGTCGAGAATTGGGACATGACCCGCCAGCTCGCCTACCGCGTGCAACATGGCGAGTCGGCCGTCTACGAGGGGATCATCCGCCGCAACCCGGTCGACAAGCAGCAGATCGTCGTGGCCGCCTTCACCGGCAATTCGATCTACCCGGGCCATGGCGGCGACATCCCCAAAGACGACATCCTCAAGAACCTCGAGCACATCAAACCCGACTTGCTGTTCTTCTCCGGCGATCAGGTCTACGACCACAACCGGCACTACGCCTACTGGCTGCGGTTCGGACGCGACTTCGGCGACGTGATCCGCAACACGCCGACGATCACCATCCCCGACGACCACGACGTGGGGATGGCCAACATCTGGGGAGCCGGCGGAAAGCAATCGTTTACCGGCGCCGGCCACGACGGCGGATACTTCAAGCCGGTCGAGTACGTCAAAGAGGTCGAACGGGCCCAGACCAGCCACCTGCCCGACCCCTTCGACCCGACGCCCGTCCTGCGCGGCATTGGTGTCTACTATACGGACCTGAACTGGGGCGGCGTCAGCTTCGCCATCCTTGAGGACCGCAAGTTCAAGACGGGCCCCAGCGGCGTGATCCCCAAGATGGGGCCGCGACCAGATCACGTCAACACCCCGGGCTTCGATCCCAAGGTACTCGACGTGCCCGAGGCGAAGCTGCTGGGCGAGCGGCAACTAAAATTCCTCCGCCATTGGGCGGCCGACTGGCGCGACGCCGACATGAAGGCCGTCCTCTCGCAGACGATCTTCTGCGGCGGGGCCCATCTGCACGGCTCCCGCAACAATCGGATCCTGGCCGATCTGGACAGCAACGGCTGGCCGCAGACCGGCCGCAACAAGGCACTGGCCGAGATCCGCAGGGGCTTCGCCCTGCACATCGCCGGCGACCAGCACCTGGCCACGATCATGCACCACGGGATCGACGAGTTTGAAGACGCCGGCTATTCGTTCTGCGTGCCGTCGATCGCCAACCTCTACTTGCGCTGGTGGCTGCCGTTAGAGCCGGGCAAGAATCGGCAGCCCGGCATGCCCGACTACACCGGACAGTTTCACGACGGCTTCGACAACAAGCTAACCGTCCACGCCGTGGCCAATCCGACGCCCGAGGAGAACCGCGACAAGCTAACCACGCGCTCGGCCGGCTTCGGCGTCGTGCGATTCAACAAGCCGCAGCGCACGATGACCCTCGAGTGCTGGCCGCGCAACGTCGACGCCACCGACCCCGCCGCGAAGCAATACCCGGGTTGGCCCAAGACGATCGCCCAGACGGACAACTACGGCCGCAAGGCGGTCGCCTATCTACCGACGCTGAAGATCCGCGGCACGGCCGACCCGGTCGTCCAAGTAATCGACGAGTCCGACGGCCAGATCGTCTACACCTTACGCATCCAGGGCAACGAGTTCCGCCCCAAGGTATTCGCCCCCGGCAAGTACACCGTCAAGCTAACGTCCCGCGACGGCAAGACCGCCAAGTTCCAAGGCATCGAGGCATTGCCCCCCGACCAAGAGAGCGAGTTATCGGTAGAGTTTTGAGCCCTTGCAACGGGTGGCCCCGACACTTTTCCGCAACACGCGCTGCCATTTCTATCGCAATGTCGGAAAACGTGTCGGGGTGGCGCAGCCACAAGAGGCACTCGCTCTATCGGCCGCCCCACGTCGCGATACCCACGTCGCGATACCCACGTCGCGACTGCCAGGGTTCGTAGTAACCCGATTCATCGGGTTCAGACGGCCAGAACCGCATAAATGCGGTCACTACAAACGGTCCAACCACGTCCCCGCCCCCGCGCCCCTGGACCAATCCGTCCCGCCCGGCTACAATCCCGTTTTACCCTTAGGGACAATCCGCCGGGGGAGCATGCATGACTCCACAAGAGTTCATCGCCAAGTGGCAGCGGGCGAACCTCTCCGAGATGAGCGCCTATCAGCAGCACTTCCTCGATCTGTGCGAAGTGCTCGAC
>JABMRB010000503.1 GCA_013202865.1 Candidatus Nealsoniibacteriota bacterium
ATCAACTACGTCAACGTCTTCAAGCATATCCACTCGAAGGGCTACGACGGGGTGCTCTGCATGGAGCACGGCATGAGCCTGGGACGCGGCAAAGAGGCGGAGATAGGTTTGATCGAAGCCTACCGCAAAGCGGATGATTTCTAGACGTCTTTCGACTTCGTAACACGCGCATGGGCGAAGTCCCGCCCATGCGCGGGTGGCCCCGACACTTTTCCGCAATACGCCTTGCCACTTCTCACGCTGTTTCGGAAAACGGGTCGGGGTTGCAACGCAACAAGAGATCTTCGGGCGGGTTCGAGGTCTCGTGTGGCTATGTCACCCGGACGGATTTTGCGGCCAAGCCGTCACCAAGCACACCGCCTTCTCCGCAAAACCGTCCGGGCCACCCTCGGAGGTCAAGATCTGTCCGAGGCACCCGAGGATGCATGCCAGTCTGCTCCACATTCAAAACACTGCTTTGCCCGTGGCGAACGGAGTACGGCCCCACAATGTGGACACGGTGCCGTTGTCCGAGGTTGGATCTTCAGACCAGGAACCCGCGACAGGACTTTTGTGATGAGCCTTTCGAGCGGTGGGGTCAGTGGCGAAGCAGCGTGCATGTGGTCAAACAGGTGACGAAGAACGTCGTACGCCTCATCCGATCCGATTTCGACCAATCCCTCAATGGCCGTCTTCTGAAACCCGTAGTTGCTGATTCCGATTCCCCGTTTGAGCTCACCAACCAAGCGAGGATCACTTGGTGCTACTTTAAGGAGTGCAGCGGCGGCAAACGTGTAGACCTGAGGAAGACCGTGGATTACATGTGACGAGAGAGCCCCGAATAGCGCATCTACAGCATCTTCCGCTGCGGGGCCAATTCTGCGAAGCGCGTCCGCGGCAGTTCGCGCAACAGACATATCCTCGTGCGTCAAGATGCCTTTCCAGAATGTCACACCGCTCTTCTTCGGCCCGATGCGAAGCAGAGCTTCAGCGGCGCTAATAATGCAGATTGAATCGGCGTCTTCCAGCACGCGTTTCTTCAGTGCTGGAACGGCTTCTGCTGCTGACGCACCGATCCGTTCAAGCACAAATGCGGCCACGTATCTCACATTGAACGGAATGCCCTCTGTGTGGTCGTCAAGCGCCTGGATCAGAAAGGGAACGGCAGATTTTGCCTTTGGACCGACTCGCCCGTCTCGAAGCGCACCTATGGCCTCAGGCGAAGACACCTTCCCAGCCCGAACCGCATCTATCCAACCACGGACGGTTCTTCCTTTGTAGCGAGGTTCGGCCATTTTGAAACGTCATCTCCAACTATCAAAGGACCCCAGAATTGCGTTCGCAGCCGGGTGGCCCCGGCCGCGTGTCGGGCTGCGTTTCGATCCCTGCCGTCTCACGCCTAATGCCACATTGATTCACGGCAAACACCACATTAGTTTGGGTGGCATGAACTTGACTTAGGGCAACAGAGCAGCCGCAGGCCTCGACGTAACGTGTTGAAGTGAAACGAGTTGGGACCACCCTCCCGCACCGGGCGTCGTCGTAAGTGATTTCATGCAGTTCTTGCCAAACGGGGGCATGCGTCGATGTGCATAACTCGTTACCATGAAACGACTTACGGAGAATATCGCGACCATTGTTTCATTTTTGCTCTACCGCCCAATCGATCATTCTGAGCTGATTCTAAGCGACGTAACTCATTATTTCAAGCCGACTTATTGGTCACCTCGGCCGCCCGGCGGGGCCGCTCTCAAAATGCAAAGGCGGGGCAATAATTCGCCCGCGGGCTATTTCGGGTTCATCCGCGGGGTTTGCGTACCCTGGGGGGGCGTGACACTGCAAAGTACGCGATTCCGTGATGAACCAGATCTGTGTACCTGGCCCTGGCACGCCCGGCGTGAATCTCTAGCTGGACGTTCGTAAGCTATACTTGCTATTGGAGTGGTCTTGTCGCCAACCCGGTTCCGGGGAGAAGTGACGTGAGTCTCAGTTCGGTTGCACAAACGGCGATGTCGGGTATCTCGGCTGCCCAGTCGATGATGCGGGTGATCGCCAATAATATGGCCAACTCGCAGACGCCCGGCTTCAAGGCGTCGAAACCCTCGCTGGCCACGCAACCGCCGCAGACCGCGAGCCTCGGGGCGGCCCCGTCGGCCGGCAGCGGCGGGAGCAATCCGGTCCAGATCGGCAACGGTGTGCGTGTTGCCGGCATCTCCACCGACTTCACCCAGGGCTCGATTACCGCCGGCGGCGTGGAACTGTCCAACGTCGACGTCGGCGAGAACCTGATCGGAATGTCGCAAGCATCGAACCTGTTCCGGGCGAACATGGCCGTGCTCGACACGACCGATGAACTGCTCGACGAGTTGATCCACCTGGGACGTGAGTAGGGTGCGTGCTTGCACGCACGCGAGAACGGCTACTCCGGACGCGGCGAACGCCGCTCCATCTCGTCGCGGAGCATGGCGGCCCGTTCGTACTCTTCGTTGGCCACGGCGGCGGAGAGTTGCTCGGCCAGCGTCAGGCCCGTGTCGTACTCCTTGCGAAGCGCTTCCTTGAGTTCCACGAGCTGCACGACCAACTCGTGGGCGTCGAACTCCTCGGCAGAGCCCGTCGCTTCAAAGACCTCGCGCATGCGATCCAGCCCTTGCGAGATTTCTGCGATGGCTGCCTCGGGATCGGGCTGTCGCAGGGCCTCCATGGCGGCGGCCTGCGTGCGGTGGAAATGAACGAAGGGCCGGTAACGCTCGTGCGAAAGCATCCACTCCCGGTCGGACGAGTGCTTCGCGGCCAGATCCATCAGTGCCAGTGTGTGGTCCGCGTCGGCAACCGCCCGGCGAAACTCCCGCAACGCCAGGCACCCGATCCGCCGGTGGTAGAACTGAAGAAACTCGCGATCGATCTCGAAACACTGGTCGTCGTCGAGCACAAACTTCTCGTCGGCAATCGACTGCTGCAAGAGGCAGTCGAGGTAGGTGTCGGCCCCGTCGGGCCGGCTACCGTCGGGCCGCCCGGTCGTTTCCAACTGCAGCAAGCCCATCTCGATCCGCATTTGCAGCACCTCGCGACCGTCGCCCGCGTGAACCAGCCGGGCACTGATCACGCCGGGCTGATAGGGCCAGTCTTTGAGGATCTGGTCGATGTCTTGGGACTCGGACATAGAAGGCTTTCCGTTACGCGGCCGAAGTTCCGTTGCAAAGCCGCCAGCGGCTAAGCATCCTCCTCGACCTGCACGCACCCGCTGTGATGAGGAACCGGCAACCGGTCGTCGACCTTCGTGCCAACGCGCCCGAAGTTCCGCCACGAACGGCTCCCTTCCGGCGCCGGCCGCTTACCGATCTTGTGGCCCTTGATCTTGTCCTGCAATCGCATCAGCCCTTCCAGCAGAGCATCCGGCCGGGGGGGGCAGCCGGGGATGTAGACGTCGACCGGTACGATCAAATCGACCCCGCGGACAACGTGATATCCATGCTCGAAATACGGCCCACCGCCGATCGCACACGCCCCCATCGCGATCACGTACTTGGGCTCTGCCATCTGGTCGTAGAGGCGGCGGACCCGCGGGGCCATCTTGTGGGTCACCGTGCCGGCCACGATCATCAGATCGCTCTGCCGGGGGCTGGCACGAAACGCACCGGCGCCGAAGCGGTCCAGATCGTACCGC
>JABMRB010000504.1 GCA_013202865.1 Candidatus Nealsoniibacteriota bacterium
CGCCACGTAACTCACGTCGCAGCAACGACTTACGGCGACGCCCGACCGGCCCGGGCGACCGTCGCTTAGGCAAGGGGCGGCGAAACATTCGATTCGAGACGATCGCCCACACCAGCCCGTCGACATAACCCTGGGCCGCAGAACACGTTACAGAAATCCACCCAACCCGGCCGCAACCAATTATTGCACTTCGGCCGTCCAAACCGGAAAACAATGAGCACAATTGCCGCCCGGCCGCCAACACCTATCAGGCGTTCCGCCGACGCTTGCCCTTACTCCGCAAACAACTGCTTCAGCCGCTCCGTATCGCCGGCACGCCACTCGGCTGGCTCGGTTACTTCGATCCAGGCGTTGATGTAGCTTGCGGGAGCGTAGTTGTGGCCGTATCCGGTTGGGATGCTGGTGGCCATCGGCAAGTCGAAGGCGATTTGCAGGAAGGTGACGATCGGGTACCACCTCAAATAGGGCGACACATCCGGGCCGCGTTTGCCGGCGAGCCAATCGGGCTCCTGGAGAAGCAGTTCCGGTGCGAAGAAGGTCATCGGATCGCTCGCGTGCTGGACGTAGACAAACCGCATGGGGCCCCAGCGCTCGCCTGCCTGATCCAGCGAGTTCTCCTTGCCGGTAAACCGCACCATCGTCCCATCGCGAAACGTAGGAAGCCAGGCTGGAGAATCCGGGTTTCGGCCTTGGGTTACGGCGGCCCATTCCGTGCTCGGGAACGGCGGCCCGCTGAAGACGCCACCTTGAATTGGATCCTCGAACAGCGTGAACAGGTCGGCACAGGTCTCTGAACCGAGCGCCCCAAGGCTCAATCCATGCAAATAGAGTCTCGGCCGGCTGTCCTGGGGGAGTGTCTTCCAGTGGCCGTAAATCGCGTCGAACAGGATGCGGGCCGAATCGCGCGAACGATTCGGGTCCACCAGGATCGTGATCCAGCTTGGGAGATACGAATACTGCATGCTCACAATCGCCGTGTCGCCTGCATGCAAGAACTCCAGCGTATCCACGGCACCCGGGTCGAGCCAGCCGGTCCCCGTGGGCGTGGCGACGACCAGGACGGATCGGTCGAATCCACCCACGCGTCGGAGTTCTTTCAAGGCAAGTTGGGCTCGTTCGTGCTCCGAATCTCGGGAGCCCAGACCAACGTAGACGCGTAACGGCCGCAGCGCTTCCCGTCCGGAGAACTGCTTCAACTGCTCTGCGGTTGGTCCGGTAACGATGAAGTCCTTCCCTTGCCGCCCGATCGAATCCCAGGCGATCAGGGATTCCGCACTGCCGGAGGCCCTGGCGTCGGTAGGCTGTTCGATTCCATCGTCAACCAGGCCGTCGATCTCCAGGAAGACGGCATCCGCGGCGATCAGCGCTTGCTTGGCAATAAGCTTGTTGGCGACCGTCAACAGGATCAAGCCAACGACCGTGGCACTCAAGACGTACGAAATCCGCCGTGGCAGGAGTCGCTTCAATTGCCTGTCGACGAGATTGCAACTCTTCGCGAAGACCCTCGCGGAACCGATTACGATCGCACCAAAGACAACCGCGATCAGGGCCACATACGGAGCGTAGGCACTCTGCAGAGGCTGCATCTCCATCAATTCGCGAATGGAGTTTTGCCAGACGGTGGCCCGCCATAACGCGAGCAGGACAACTAGCGCCACGCCCACAGTCGTCAACCGTTTGACGACGCGTTCGATCTTCGCGCCCGGCGGGCGGAGTTCGAGGTAGCACCACAACCAAACGACGAGAACACCCAGGCCATACCCAACGGCCAACGCGAGCCCGGACAGCAGGCCTTGAACAATATAATGCCGCGGCAGCAGCGACGGGGAGAGAGATGCCGAAAAACAGAGCGCTGCGACAACCAACCCGACGTATGAAAACGACGCCCCTAGCCGGCGGAACCAAGATTGCCTGCTCATTTCAAGTCTCCGATGATCAGATGACACAAGACGACCGACTGTCTCCCAGGCGATCAGGGCTTCTCTTTCAAGAACTGCGGCCCCGTCACGCCCATGGAGACGTAAATGCTCATGAAAGCGTCGATCGACAGGTTGGCCGGGCGGACCGACTTGACGGGGACGAAGATCAAGCTGCCGCCCATCGGAACGGGTGCCGTGGGGACCATGAGAATATGGTAATCGACGTTGTCAACACGAAAACGCTCGGGAGTCGGCAGCAGGGCGAGGAATGCGGCGCCTGAGTCCGCGCCGAACTTACAGAAGACGACGCTCATCTTCTTCAGTTCCGACTCGTCTTGCTGTTCAAGCAATCCCACGACCTGCGTCGCCGCGCCGTAGATGCTCCCGGCGATGGGAACGCGGCGCAGGATCACCTCGACGATTCGGTCCAAGAAGTTGCGTACTCCAGTCCGCACGAGCATACCCAGCAGGAAGATCGACACGAGCACCAGCAGGCAGCCGATGGCGTAGGCCAGTGTTGCATTGCCGGCCGGGGCCCACCACATTCCCGCCGACTGAAGCCAGCCACCCAAGAGGGTTCTCGGCCCGATGAACCCTTGGATAAGATTCGTTACCCAGACGATCACGGCAATCGTGATCACCAGCGGGAGGATCGTTATCAGACCGGCCAGGAAGGTAGCGACAACTCGACGACGGGTACCAGAAATGAGTCGATGCATCGTGCGATTCCTCTCGTTGCGTGAAGACGACTACTCGCCGTTGGAAGAGGCCCGTGTCCTGTAGGCACTCCTTCTATAGCAACGCCACCCGTAGACTATCGGCCGTACAAAACGCGTGGAGTCAAGGCAACTCATATTGTCTTCATAACCGGCACGACCGCAAAGACCGTGTAGTTCTTACCGATCGTCGTAGTCGCTGTGCGTTCTGGTACTCAGGGCCCTGCCGGCGAGCGTGCAGTTCGTAGGGTGCGTGCAACGCACCACAACATCCGGTACAACCTGCCCTCTACTATAAACATCGTGTTGTCGGGGTAGGCTCGATGATTCACCGGGGTACGCTTCCCAGCGAGAGGAAAAGCCTACCGTCTCGCCTCACGCACCAGATGGCCCAGCTCCGGGAGGATCAGCTTTTCGACGGCGAGTTGGACGGCCGCTCGGGAGCCGGGCATGGTGAGTACGACGGTTCCGCCGATCAGGCCGCCGGTGGCGCGGGAGAGCATCGCGGCCGGGCCGATCTGCTCATAGCTGAGCATGCGGAACAACTCGCCATAGCCGGGCAACGGTTTGTTCAATAGGCCGACGACGGTCTCGAACGTCTGGTCGCGGCTGCCCAGGCCCGTGCCGCCGGTCATTAGTATGGCGTCGATCTCGTCGCGGGCGCAGAACTTCGCCAGCAGGTCGCGCATCGGTTGCGGCTCGTCGCGGATGATCTCGCGGGCCACCACCCGATGGCCCGCGGCGGTGAGCAGATCGACGGCCGTCTGCCCGCCCGTGTCGGTATCGAGCGTGCGGGTGTCGCTGACGGTAATCACCGCGCACCCGACTTGTGGGGGGGCTTCTTTGCGGTGCTGGTCGGGGACTTCGGTCATGGGGGACACC
>JABMRB010000505.1 GCA_013202865.1 Candidatus Nealsoniibacteriota bacterium
CGGCACTTTTGGGGCATTCTAATGTGTCGCGCCCTCTGCCATCGGAAATCTGCCGTTTGTGGCCAGTCTATTGAGGCTTGCATGGCCGATGCACAAGGGCGCAGCCCGGTTTCTCCGCAGACAGGGCCGTGAACCGCGCATTGGCTATGCGGGAACCAATAACCCTTCTGGCCCTTGTTCGCGCCAAACCCACCCATCTCCATCCTCGATAAGGAAGACACCCATGCTCTCAGCCGTCATCTTGACCAGCTCTTTGTTGGCCGTCGTGCTCGTCGTTGCCTTGGTCCGGGAGGTCCGGCTGCGCAGGGCACTTCAACGTCTACTATCCCGTTTGCTTGCCGTCTGGAGAAACCGACATGTCGAAGAGCGTTCTACGCCGTCCACGATTTTGGACAATCCTGCTGTTGCTGATCGTGACCGGCTGTAGCCCGTCGGACGAACGCTTGGTCGAGCTTGGCCAGCAAAGTGCCGACCGCCAGGCCCAGCAGAATCAGACCATCGCCGACCAGAGCCGGCAGGTCACCGAGACCACACAGGAGTTTGTCGAATCCAGCGGCGATGCGCGAAAAGAGATGATCGAATTGCAACTTGAGTTGGTAGAGGCGGAGGCGGAGGCTCGCAGTGGGCTTATTCAGGTTCAACAGGATCTGGTCGACCGCGACGCCGAGTGCCGACAGGAATTGAACGAGCTTCAACGGGAATCACGATCCGCGATCCAAGTAGAGCGTCAGAGCATCGATCGCCAACGTGAAGGCCTCGAAACGGAACGCCGAGATATCGCCAACAAGAGGCACCGTGCCCCGATCATCGCGGCAGCCGTAACGCAGGTGGGGCTGATCCTAGCGTGTCTGGCGCCGTTGGCACTGTGCGCCTATCTGCTGTGGTCGCTTCGATCGACGGCGGGTGAGGATGAGGCGGTGACCGAGCTGCTGGTGGAAGAGTTGGTTTCCGATCGCCGGAGGCTACTACTGCCGGGACCGCCGTGCGCCGAACAGCCTGCACTATCCAATCCGGCCGGACCGACAGGCACGGAGGAGACCGGATTGGGGATCTGAATCAACGAAAGCAGTTTTCAGACACGAATCGAGGAGACCACTTTGTGAGCCATATCGTAACAATCAAGACCGAGGTTCGCGACGCTGCCGCCGTCCGGGCTGCGTGCGGTCGCCTTGGCTTGGCCGCGCCAACACAGGGCACGGTCAAGCTCTTCAGCGGTGAGGCAACCGGCTTGGCCGTGAAGCTGCCGGACTGGCAGTATCCGGTCGTTTGCGACACCGAAAGCGGCCAACTGAAATTCGACAATTTCGAGGGCAGGTGGGGCGAGCAGAAGCATCTCGACGCTTTCCTTCAAGCCTATGCGGTCGAAAGAGCCAAGCAGGAAGCGCGGCGCCGAGGCCACTCGACCACCGAACAGACCTTGGCCGACGGCTCGATCAAGCTGACCGTCCAGGTCGCAGGAGGTGCCGCATGACATCGAAAATCATCGAAATCATCGTGACGCCGGAAGGCAAGTCCTCTGTGCAAACATTGGGATTCAGCGGCTCTTCTTGCCGAGACGCCAGCCGTTTCATTGAGCAGGCACTGGGGCCCCGTATTGGCGAAAAGCTGACTGCCGAGTTCCATCAGAGCGCATCAGTGCGGCAGGCCAATCAGCAGCGGAACTGATCCGTAATCGATCAATGTATCTTCCCGGCACTATTTGGCCTTGCCGCCCCATAGCCGAGCCAGCAACGCACAGGCGTCAGGATCATGCCGGGATAACTCGAACTGCAAGAAAGGATAGTGATCGTTGAATCCGTAGTAGGACTCGCTCATCTCGGCAAAATACTCTCTTGGGTTGAGCAAGGCGGGATGCCGAACATGCTTGCCGTCGAATCGCAACACGCGATCGTACTTGCCGCCCTTGGCAGCCTCTCCGAGCGCTTCTGACACGACCGCCCGGTCTGCCTTGAGCGTCCGGTCGAAATAGGCACAGGCCAGGTGATGCAGCACGGCCGATGGCTGTAGATCCTGCCACTGCCGGAAGTTGTCCGTATTGCCGATTTCCACGGCCCGGTGCTTATCCGGGTTCAGGCCGCTGGCTTGCAGTGTTCGCTGGTCGTCGTGATACACGATGTACGGCACGGCCGGGTTGTTCTCCTCTAGCCAAATCGGTACCTTCTGCAGTGAGCAAAGGCCCTGTTCGGGCACGTAGCGCCGCACCAGATGAAGCTTGTGCCCGAGCAGCTTGCACGCCTCATCCGCGTACGCCTTCTTCGCCTGCAGATCGGGGCTGACGTACACGGTCCAACCTTCGATGGTCCGTTGTGCATATTCCGACGTCGGCGCACTCGATCCGTCATGCACGGACTTGGGACGCGGCTGCGGTTTCTCGGCCCAGCCTGCCGGTGAAGCGTACTCGTCCATCAGTGCCACCAGGCGACGTTGCCTTTTTTGGAGATCCTCGACGTCCACTCCCCAGAGAATCGCCAGTGCCCGGTACGCATCTGGATCATGCTCAGCGAGTTCTGCTCTAACAAACGGATAGAAGTCATTCACCCCGAAGAAAGCCTCCGAGTTTTCCGAGAAGAACTCGCCCGGGTTATTGGCTCCGTAGGCCTTGGTGCCACTGGAGTACCTGCACAAGACGCGAGCGTATTTCCCGGCCTTCATTGCCTTATCGTAGGCCGTTACCAGCAGCGGATGTCCGCTCCGGCTCGGGCGGCGCAGATACAGGTGATCGTAGCCGTGCGCCAGTTCGTGAAAGACGACCGACGGTTGGTGCAGCGCGCCGTCGAGGAAGGTCCTTGCCCGGCAGAACCCGACAACGGTCTCCACGTCGGGTGGTCTGTATCCGTTGGCAACGAGCCAGCCCCGGTGGTGATATGCGATGCCGAGCGTGTCGTACTCGAACCACAGGGGGACCCGCTGCTGCATGATCGCTACCGCCGGCGCAGGGACGTTCAGACGTACCTGATACAACTGTTGCTGGAGGTGCTCCAAGGCCGTCTTCATCTCCTCGGCGTGATCGGTCAGGTCCTTCTTATTGACGTACACAGTCCAGCCTTCGATGTTTTGTACGTCGAACAGGTGGTTGTAAGACGCATCGGCGATACGGTTGTCGGCAGCTTCCGTCAGTCCGCCGGAGACGAAGACCAGGAAAAGAATAATCGGCGTGCGGATCGGGCGGAGATGTTGTTTCATTAGATCACCTACGGTTGTTGTATCCCATCGTATGTCGCTAGAGGCTGATACGAGTTCTGATCGCCCCACACTCCCACGGGCTTTCTCTGGCCCGAGTAACCCCCATTCTACCTCGAGGATTCCCAGATGTCACTAACTCAACGCTTGATTGAGTACGTCAGCGCATGTTTTACCGGAATTTGGATCCAGTCCGCCGAGCACGAAGACGCCCTGCGCGAGATCGCCCGGATGTGCCGGGACCAGGATTGGCGGCTTGCCACCTGGGATGTCGACCGGGGTTTGCAGATCCCCGGCGGCGAACAGCCGGCCGATGCCGGCGGCAACGATCCCCTGGCGGCCATCCGCGCGATCAATGCCCTGGCCGGGCCGGATAGCTCCGCACTCCTGGTGTTGTCGAACTTCCATCGCTTCATGCAGTCGGCCGAGATCGTGCAGGCATTGGCCAGCCAGATTACCGCCGGCAAGCAGAACCGCACGTTTATTGTGGTCCTGTCACCGATAGTAGAAATCCCCACGGAACTCGAAAAGCAGTTCGTGGTGCTCGAACACGACCTTCCCGGCCGGGATCAGCTCGAAGAGCTGGCCCGCGGCATTGCTACCGAGGAAGGGGAACTGCCGGAAGGCGATGCCCTGGAGACGGTACTCGACGCGGCGGCCGGTCTGACCAGATACGAGGCCGAGGGCGCGTTTAGCCTGAGCTTGGTTCGCCACAGCGAAATCAACCCCGAGGCCATCTGGGAACTCAAGTCCGGAATGCTAAAGAAAAGCGGCCTGCTGTCGCTGCACCGCGGCAGCGAGAAGTTCGACGACTTGGGCGGCCTGGAATCGCTGAAGAGCTTCTGTTTGCGTGCCATGCGGCAACAGGGGCATCGGGATCCACTCAGACGGCCGCGTGGCGTGATGTTGCTCCCGCCGCCCGGTTGTGGCAAGAGCCAATTTGCGAAGAGCCTCGGCAACGAGACGGGCCGTCCTACGTTGATCCTCGATGTGGGTGCGTTGATGGGGTCGCTGGTCGGGGCCACAGAAGCCAACATCCGCAAGGCGCTGCAAATCATCGACGCCATGGCCCCTTGCGTGTGCCTGATTGACGAAGTGGAGAAGGCGCTCTCGGGCGCGGCTTCAAGTGGCAGCACCGATAGCGGAGTTTCAGCAAGGCTGTTCGGCACGCTGCTGACCTGGATGAACGATCGTACCAGCGACGTGTTCCTGACGTGTACCTGCAACGACATCAGCAAGCTGCCGCCCGAATTCAGTCGTGCGGAGCGTTTTGATGGGATCTTCTTCGTCGACCTGCCCGGCACGCGCGGGCGGCGGCAGATCTGGAACATCTACATCGACATGTTCGGGCTCGATGTGAAGCAAGCCAAGCCGGTGGATGCGGACTGGACAGGAGCGGAGATCAAATCGTGTTGTCGTCTGGCGGCCCTGTTGGACGTGCCGCTGGTCGAAGCCGCGCAAAACGTCGTCCCGGTTGCCAGGACTGCGCATGAAGCCGTCGAAGGGCTTCGGACGTGGGCTTCAGGCAGGTGCCTCTCGGCCGATCACGCGGGACTTTACACCCGCAATCCGAACACCGGCACGGTCAAGCCGGGCCGGAAGGTTCGCCGGGTAGATCCGTCGAACAATTAACTGCGAGGATGCGGCTGTCCCCGGTCGGCCACCCGGCCTGATCCGCTCGACCCACAAGCGGCTTCTCGACTCCGCATGCCATGTTTGGGTCGAATATCGAACGCCATCGATCACGATATCCTAGAGACGGGAATCCACCTCCAGATCCTCTCGACTGCCGTTTTCGATCAGCAACCAAAACCCAGGTGACAGATGGGCGAGAGACTTCGGATTCTTCCAGTGTAAGAACTTGTACTGCTTGGCCTCGGCCGTGGCACGCACTCCATCGATTTCGGCACGTCCCATGTCTGACGGGCTTCTGAGACGACTGCCTCGTCCGGCGTCCTATAGTTGCTTCCGGCCGAGCGATCGAGTTGCTGGGTGGGAATTCTCTGGTCGGAGCGATCGGCAACCCGGGTACGGGGTTCACGAGATTGCTGGCAGTTGGTAGCCTTTTCGGCGCGGTCGGGAGGTAAGTTTGTTGGCCGCCTGGTCGTTGACGAATCGCTCGGCCTTGGGATCCCATTGGAGCTTCCGGCCGAGTTTGCGACAGATGTTGATCAGATGGCAAACCGTCGTTGCTCGATGCCCCGTTTCGGCATCGGCAGCCGGTTTCTGGCGGCTACGAACGCACTCGAGAAAATTGGCGATGTGCGGGATCGATTCTTTCGGTCCCCCCGGAGTGTTTGGCGGGGCATCTCGGAGAAGCTCCGAGGGGTTTGCCCTGGCATGGCCGCGGAGGATCTCGATATTGCCCTTCTCGCCTCGGAAGATCGCACCGAGGTCTTCCATCGTGTGCCGTTGCCCCACCAACTTCAACAGTGTGCCGTTGGCGTAACGCAGCATCACAGGCGGCCAACCGCTGCCGTCTTTCTCCTCAAGCCAGATCTCGACCGGGCCCGTAGCGTCGGTCCCCAAGGCGCACTGCACCTGATCGAGCGAATGCGTCCCCCAGCCGGTGACCCCCCACGACTGACCGCCGCCGTCGTAGGCTTCGTAGTTCGACCATCCGAAATGGAGCGACTTGTGATAGGGCCGCAGTTCGACCTGGTTGCACCAAAGATCCCAGTCGAGGCCGTCGGGGATCGGTTGGGCGGGCTGTGCCTGCCACGGGGCCGGGCCCATGAAGTTGTAGACGATCGCTTCCTTGACCTTCCCGATCGCTCCCTCGCGGACGAGCTTGCTGCAATAGGCGTTGATCGGCATGGAACGCTGTTGTGTTCCGGTCTGGAGAATGCGGCCGAGCCGCTTGGCCGCGTCGGCCAAAATGCGCCCTTCTTCGATGGTCAGTGCCAGCGGCTTTTCGCCATACACATCGCAACCGGCGGCCATCGCATGCATGATGCACCATACGCGGGCATGGCACGTCGTCTCGACGAACACCGCGTCGAGCTTCTCTTGTTCGAGCATCTGCCGGATATCCGGATACTTCTTCCATGTCTCCGCGCGTAGATCGGGGCGACTCTTGGCAACCGCGGTCACCATCTGATCGCATCGTGGCTGGAAACAATCGGCAACGGCGAGGATTTGTGCGCCGGGTAGATCTTCGTTGCATAGGATCCAGCGTGCCCGGCCGCCCAGTCCGGCGAACCCCACGCGGACTCGCTCATTCGCGCCCGGCTCATCGGCCGAAGCAAAAACGGTTGAAGGAATCATCGCGGGCAAGGAGAAGGCTGAGGCTGTCCGAAGGAAGTTGCGTCGTTTCATGAGTCGTCTCCCAGAGACAAATCGTTGGGTGTGGAGTAATGAACATTTTTTATTTGCCGAGTGATAACGCAGCACGACTATTGATTCCCGCATAGCCAATGCGCGGTTCACGGCCCTGTCTGCGGAGAAACCGGGCTGCGCCCTTGTGCATTGGCCATGCAAGCCTCAATAAGGTTTGACGACCTCGAAGGGTATGGCCGGCAATGGGCCCAGGAATGTGCGATACTCTCGCGTTTTGCCCTCTTTGTTTGTTTCGGTCC
Source organism: Candidatus Nealsoniibacteriota bacterium (assembly GCA_013202865.1). GTDB lineage: Bacteria > Planctomycetota > Planctomycetia > Pirellulales > Thermoguttaceae > JABMRB01. Next base: position 6,759 of record JABMRB010000505.1, read on the forward strand.
TCTTCTGATACCCATTGGCGATCAGATTGCCTTTCAGCCCCGGCTTGACCTTGCCGACGTCGCATCGCAGCACAATCGTCGCGGTACGGTCCGCGCAGGAGGCCTTGTCGATGAGGATTCCTTCCGGCGGGTCGCTCAATTTGATCTGAATTTCACCTCGGTTCGCGTCCCAAGGCACACGGGCCTGCACCTCGGCGTCCCCGCCAGCAGGGATCTTTATCGGTTGCTCGACGAGCAGTCTCCACATGCTTTGGAAAGCACGGGGGTCCGCGGGGCGTTTCGGCGGATCTCCGGATCCCGGCAGCACGAGTGTTAGGTCGTTAGCCGGCACCAGGTGCTTGTAGGCAAAGGCCTGCATCATGTCGTTGGCAGGCACGGCGGTGCGCACGACCTGTTGGCCGGCGATCTTAGCTCGGCCTTCCAGGCAAAGGCTGAGCGGGTCGAAGCCCAACCACCGTGCGAGCGCCAACGTCACGCGGACGTTTTCTGGCCGGCCGGCACCAGGCCGCCATCCATCAAGACTCCCTCCGGGTCACCCCGGAAAGAGAGGGCAATCTCGCCGTCGAATCTGTCCTTGCGCAGGGCAAAGATCGTGATTGGCTTCAGCCGCCAGGATTCAGCGTTGATCGCGGACGGCACCACGCGGAGCGCAAAATCGGGTCGCGGCGGACTGATCCGCAGGCGGTAGGCATACTGCGGACCGCCCTCCTGTCGGGCGTCTCCCAGGCGAAGGAAGTAGGTGCCGTCGGCGGGCAACGTGACGTGGATCAGCGAATCGGCGTGGTGCGTGTTGAGCGCGTCGGCCTTATCGTCATGGTCGTCGTTGAAGGCTAATCGCTTGCCCGCGGCATCTGTCAGTTCGAGCACGGAATCCAAAGGCGAAGCAAGCCTGCGCGCCGTGACTTCCGCGACGACCTGCTCGCCGGCGCGGCCTTCGATGCGGAACACATCCCAGTCGCCGGAACCATCTACCCGGCCGTTGACGATTGTCGGAAGCGTCACCGACTGCGCAGCGGGCGGCGAGTCGTTCGACTCTTTTTCGAGGCATTCCGGCAGTCTGCCGACCGCAAAGGGCACCGTATTCGAGATGGTGTCCCCCTTGCGCACAGAAAGAGGATGTACTGCCGAGACCTTGTCCCTCGTGTCCATGGTCAACTTGTCCACCGGCAGATTCCAGCCCGTCAGTTCGACCGTGGTTTGTCCCCCGGCGGGGCCACCCAGCGGAAAGATGCTGGTTACGAAAGGAATCTCGCCGATGGTGATGCGATACACGAAGTCGGGACGGCCGCGATAGATGGCATCCTTGATTTCTATCACGTATTGCCCGTCCTTGGGGACCTCGAAGAGGACGACCGGATCGGGATGGAAGCGGTAGTCGTCTTCGAAGGCCAACTCCTTGCCGCGGGCATCGTAGAGCGCCAGCGTGGCCTGGAACCAACCGGGCACGGCGTCGGCCAGGTAGGGGACCAACTCCCGAGCGGCGGCGGCGATGACCAACCGCTGACCCTTTCGGGCCTCGAAGCGGTAGCGGTCCGCGTCGCCGGGCGTGAACCGCTTGGCTTGCCA